>CAUZQN010000167.1:0-6372 GCA_963581605.1 uncultured Binatia bacterium (SeqCode) | reverse complement strand
GCGCTGTGCTCCCCGTTAAAATCCGACCAGAATGTCTCTACTGAAGAAGGTGGCGGGCTTGGCGCTGGGGACGATATCGCGTCTGAAGAAGGTGCTGCGCTTGACGGTGGGGACGACATCCTGTCTCGTCCTGCCTGCCCGAATACCGAGTCTTCGTCCGTTGTCTGACTCGCCTTTACCTCTGGCGTAAACGAGTGCATGGATGGAGGATCACGCCGGACAGGCGGGGACTGATCTGCCGTTGAGCGCTTAGGCCGGGAGACTTGGGACGACGCCTTAGGCTTTGATTGTTGTCGAGATCGCACCATAGTTCGGATGAGTAGGAGGGCCACAGTCCCTGCAAGGACAAGCGGGACAACAATCACTGTTATATCAACCCAAGACATACGTACTCCTCTCGGACGGGTCCGCTCGGACGGGGTCCGTGTAGAAATGATCGGGCTTCGCGCGATAAAATTTAAAAAAAAACAGGAATATTCGCCTGGGCTGAGCGTGGCAGAGCATATTGATTTGAGTCGTTCTGCCCAGAACATGAGCAGGATATTGCGCCTGGCCGAGCGCCTCGGTATATGACCAAGAAGTCTGCTTTCAGAATAGAAGCGTGCTATCAGAATAAAGGAGGAAGGATATGGCAGTGGATCGTGAGGCTCGGCTTAGGTTGACCATGGAGGAAGCCCTTGCTCCCGAGCTTCCTATTTGTGATCCGCACCACCATTTGTGGGATACTCCACGGGATCGTTATCTCCTGGATGAGCTAGTCAAGGATCTAGGCGGTGGCCACCGGATCGCTCAAACGGTCTTTGTCGAATGTGCTTCGATGTACCGCAAAGACGGTCCCGAAGAGATGAAGCCCGTTGGGGAGACGGAGTTTGTACAAGGAATCGCAGCCCAGAGTGCGAGTGGACACTATGGACCGACTGCGGTTGCGGCAGGAATTGTGAGCTTGGCCGACCTTGCACTTGGTTCTGCTGTCGAACCCGTACTTGAGGCGCATATTGCCGCCAGCCAGAGTCGCTTTCGCGGGATTCGGCATGCCTCAAGCTGGCATGTGAGTGATAAGATCCGCAACGCTCACACGAATCCTACCGAAGGCCTCTTATTGGATGCGACATTTAGGCAGGGCTTTGCCTGTCTCTATAAACTGGGCCTCAGCTTTGATGCCTGGCTCTACCACACCCAGCTTGCCGACTTGGTAGATCTCGCTCAGGCTTTCCCCTATGCGTCCATTATCCTTGATCATGTTGGTGGACTGCTGGGGATAGGTCCGTACGCAGGCCAGCAAGACGAGGTTTTCACCGAGTGGAGGCGTGGAATCGTCGATCTTGCCGCGTGTCAGAATGTTGTGATCAAACTTGGTGGGGTCACTATGCCGATGTGTGGTTTTGGTTGGCATAAAAGGGACAAACCGCCGACATCTGCAGAAATCGCTGAAGCAACTGCACCCTATTATCTTTTATGCATTGAGCAATTCGGAGTTGAGCGCTGTATGTTTGAGAGTAATTTCCCGGTTGATAAGGCGTCGTGTTCCTATACGGTGCTATGGAACTCGTTCAAACGCATTACTGACGATTTCTCGCCCACTGAACGGCTTGCCCTCTTCCATGATACCGCGGCACGCGTCTATCGCCTGAAATCAGCAGCACGGCTGTCTACAAGCAAAGCTGTAGACAGCTCGCTATCTTAGGCAGTACCAGGCATAGCTTGATAGTATCCGTTGGTCTGGACCAATTCGACAGTGGTATCGAACAGCATACTCAGATTCGCACTGGTAAGAATGTCTTGTTTCTCACCATCTGCGATAACCCGGCCTTCTTTGAGCAGTATGACGCGTGAAATCTCGGGAGGGATTTCATGAATATGATGCGTAACCAGAGCAACGGTCTTTCCTTCTTGCATTAATAGACGGATGATCTCCAAATATTGAAAACAGGCTTTCAGGTCGAGCCCACTGGTCGGCTCATCCAGGATGAGCGTATCGGGATCGTTGATGAGTGCCCGACCCAGCAGAAAGCGGCGCTGCTCGCCAGTCGACATAGTAGAAAAAATCTTGTCTTGAAGATGGTGAATCCCTAGGGTCTGTAGGACTTGCTGCGCTCGTGCTTTATCTGTGTGGCTGAAGGTGTGGTGCCAGGCCGTATCTATGCTCGCATAATATCCTGACAAAATAATATTAAAACCTCTTGCGTTCCCGACGTATTGCTGCTGTAGATCATGCGATACGAGACCAAAGTGGGCACGCAGCTCCCACACGTCCCAGCGTTCCTTGCCGTATACACGGACGTAACTGTCGGCACGTTGGACAGCGTATAATTCACGTGAGAGCAGTTTGAGCAAAGTCGATTTCCCTGCGCCATTCGGACCGAGAATAGCCGTGTTGCGACCTTGGATGAGCTCGAGCGAGAGGTTGTCAAAGACACGCGTTTGGCCACGAAAGACCGTGGCGTTTTTTATCTCAATAATTTTTTGCATCCTGTCTTCCATATTTCGGCCGAGATTGTAGCGCTGTGTCATATATTGTAAGCTCTGCAGCTGAGCGAATTATCAAACTCAATTGGCGGCATAAATGAGAAATGTGCCAAGCGCAAGGGCGATGCCGTGCCCTGTGTATGCTGGACATTCTATTCGAGCTTCATCCAGACACAGTCAACACTGTCCAATGCCATATGAATAGCAAGCCCGAGGGCGACAAGTCGTACTTTGGGAATAGCCAGCAGCACGAGATAGACCACTAGCGCAGGATAGGAATGCAAGGGATGAAAGCCTATGCCACAGCGGTTGGGGTCGAACACTGGGTCGGCCAGAAGATGGTCGATATCAACCAGCATCGTTCCGACCATCACGAGGAAAGCCCACTTCCAACGATCAGGATAGAATTTCCAGGCCACTAAGGCCGGAACAATGAAATGGAGAGCAATATGGATAAGCGGCCGCATTCCGTACTGATACCCCATGCTCTAGATATGCAGGCCAAGCATTGCCGAGCTTGAAGGATTGTGCCCAGATGGGGGTACGGTGGGGATAGAATAGGCGGATGAGTTACCGATTTTTATTCTGTTCGAGACAAGCGTGCCTAGCACGAGGGTACGAGGCACAACAGGGTCAGTTGCCGGATGCAACTTCTGAGCGGACTTCGGCGAGGCGGAGGGCATTTTGGGCGTCGTTAAAACCAGCGTCGTTTGGGGAGAGGGCGCTGAGCGCCTCTTCGGCTTCTCTGACCGCCTCTTGTGCCTGCTCGGCATCGATTTCATTTGCGTAGGCTGCGTCGGTACACAACACGGTCATGAGATTGTCAACCACTTCAGCAAACCCGTCACTCACTGCCAATGATTGGTTTTGTCCGCGCTGCTTATAGGACAGTCGTCCAGGCTGGAGCGAGGATAAAAAGGTGGTATGATTAGGCAGCACACCAAACTCACCAACTGTACCCGGAGCGGTCACTTCATCAACCTCTTCATCAAGGATGAAACGCTCTGGGGTCACTAAACGCAGACGCAGGGTATCAGCCATAATTCTCTTTGGATGCTCTTTATCTTGAAGGCGCAGTTTCCGATTATTGTCAGCCAGAACGCGGCTTGGCCTTCCCTTTTTTCCCTTTTTGCTATGCGGCCAAGGTCTTGGCTATTCAACCAAGGCCTTGGCTTTTTCGATCGCGTCTTCGATAGTACCGACCATATAGAATGCCTGCTCCGGCAGGTCGTCATGCTGGCCTTCTACCAACTCTTTAAAGCTGCGCACCGTATCTTTTACTTGGACGTATTTTCCAGGGATGTTGGTGAACTGCTCAGCAACAGTGAACGGCTGCGACAGGAAGCGCTGCACTTTGCGTGCCCTGGCCACAGTGAGTCTGTCTTCTTCAGACAACTCGTCGATACCCAGGATCGCGATAATGTCCTGTAAGTCTTTATACCGCTGTAAGATTTCCTGAACCTGACGAGTGACTTTATAATGCTCCTCGCCAATCACACTCGGGTCGAGCAGACGCGAGGTCGAATCAAGCGGGTCAACTGCGGGGTAAATGCCTAACTCAGAAATCTGACGCGACAGGACAGTGGTTGCATCCAGGTGGGCAAAGGTGGTTGCCGGCGCAGGGTCGGTCAGGTCGTCAGCCGGCACATAAATGGCTTGTACGGATGTAATCGAGCCATTCTTGGTTGAGGTAATGCGTTCCTGTAAGTTGCCAATGTCAGTTGACAAGGTTGGCTGATAGCCCACAGCAGAAGGGATACGTCCGAGTAGTGTGGACACTTCAGAGTTGGCCTGAACAAAGCGGAAAATATTGTCAATGAAAAGTAGCACGTCCCGGTTTTCTTCGTCCCGGAAATGCTCAGCCATGGTAAGCGCAGACAAGGCGACACGAGCGCGGGCTCCCGGAGGCTCATTCATTTGGCCGAAGACCAGAGTGGTCTTATCGATAACGCCAGACTCTTTCATTTCGAGCCAGAGATCGTTCCCCTCACGCGTGCGTTCACCCACGCCGCCGAATACAGAGTAGCCACCGTGTTCTTGGGCAATATTGTTAATCAGCTCCATGAGAATAACGGTCTTGCCCACGCCAGCACCGCCGAATAGCCCGACTTTCCCACCGAGTGGGTACGGTGCGAGCAGGTCGATGACCTTAATCCCGGTTTCAAGGATTTTGACCTCGGTTGCTTGGTCAACAAACGCCGGAGCCGCACGGTGGATCGGAGCGCGTTTCACATGATCGAGCGAAGGGCCTTCGTCGATAGGCTCGCCAACGACGTTAAGAATACGTCCGAGGGTTTCCTCACCAACAGGAACGGTGATCACGTTACCGGTGTCACGCACTTCTAGGCCGCGCGAGAGACCTTCCGCACTATCCATGGCGATACAACGAACCGTATTCTCCCCGAGGTGTTGGGCGACCTCAAGAATGAGATTCCACTCCTTGTCGCTAATCGCAGAGTTGGTCACCTGCAGGGCGTTATAAATTGGAGGGAGTGTACTATTTTCAAACTCTACATCAATCACCGCGCCCAAAACCTGAGTAATCTGGCCGACATTCATAGGGATGAATCCTCTCTTACAATGAGCGTTCTCGTGTTTGCATACGATAGGGCTACCTGCCGGAAAAAGATGACGCTCTTCTTTTAGCCCTTCAACGATTCGCCAGTGGCGACAATCTCTAATAGTTCGCTTGTAATGCTTGCTTGCCGTGCCCGGTTCATATCGAGTGTCAGGCGGTCTATCATATCGACGGCATTGTTGGTTGCACTATCCATCGATGTCATGCGCGCGCCATGCTCGCTGGCGACCGACTCCAGCATGGCACGATAGATGAGCATATCGATATAGCGCTCTAGTAGACTCGCTAATAATGTCTGGGGAGCAGGTTCGTATAGATAATCGAGTGGTGCCTGATCTTCTGCCTGCGCAGTCGCAACGATGGGCAGGATCTTGTCTATGGTTGGTATCTGGACGAGTGCGGAGCGAAACTTGGCGTATAAGACGTAGAAGCTGTCGGTTTCACCCGCGAGGAACTGCTCGCCGATGCGCTGGCCGATATCGTGAGCCAGATCCGGGGACAGTCGTCCGAAGAGATTGATATGCTCTTCAGCAATAGTGACATCGCGCCGTTTAAAGTGATCGTAGCCGCGTCGTCCTATGAGAATAAGATTCACTTTTTGTTCAGTACGTTCTCGGAGAAAGGACTCTGCCGCGCGCGAGAGAGAGGAATTGAATCCTCCACACAGACCGCGGTCAGAGGTAATCACAATGAGTGTGACATTGTTCTCTTCTCGTTGTGTGAGAAAGGGGTGGGCGAGTTCGTCGCCCTGCACCGCCAGGTTCTGTAAGACAGCCTCAAGCTTTTCTGCGTACGGCCGAGCGGCCAGCGCTGCTTCGTGCGCGCGGCGGAGCCGCGCGGCGGAGACCATCTTCATCGCCTTGGTGATCTGCTGAATATTTTGGACGGACGAGACGCGTTTGCGAATCTCTTTCAGGGTAGCCATAGTGTCAGTTACGCCGAAAAGCTCTCGTTGAATGCTTTGAGCGCAGTGTCGATCTGCCCTCTGAGATCGTCGTCAAGCTCACCTTTTGCGAGGATGTCAGAATAGATATCCGGGTGAGTATTTTCGATGAAACGTGCGAGTTCCGCTTCATATGTGACTAGTGCAGATTCAGGGAAGGCGTCCAGGAGGCCGTTTGTTCCGGCGTAAATGATCACAACCTGTCGTTCGACCGGCATCGGCTCGTACTGGCCTTGCTTGAGAATTTCGACGAGGCGCGCTCCTCGCGAGAGCATGCGCTGAGTAGTGACATCCAGATCAGATCCGAACTGCGCGAAGGCGGCCATCTCACGGTACTGTGCCAAGTCCAGTCTGAGTGAGCCGGCGACTTGTTTCATGGCTTTAA
>CAUZQN010000166.1:0-6389 GCA_963581605.1 uncultured Binatia bacterium (SeqCode) | reverse complement strand
GATGTACGAGACGAAAAGCTTTCAGTGCCAAGGGCGCGCGAGCAGTACGGGGTGGTGATTGATGTTGAGACAGCTGAGATTAATATTGGGGAGACTGAGGCGTTGCGGGCGCAGCGGCTAGAGTCGGCTGCAGCGGCGGGCTAGTGGTAGGGGGGTCCTCCCTGCCCCACCATTTTTGACGGGTTACGCTGCGCTAACCCGCCCTACGATAATGGATGAAAATATGCGTGTGGGTTTTGATATTGGCGGAACTTTTACGGATGTGATTGTGGTTGGGGACGATGGACGTCTGACAACCACAAAAGTATTGTCACTGCTAGACAGAGTGGGCGAGGATATCGTTGGCTGTGTGCGCCGGGTTGATCCTCAGGCTCAGGTCGAAGGCTTTGTGCATGGGACCACTATCGCCTCGAATGCGGTCATCGAAGGCACGCTGGCACGAACCGGACTGATTACGACCAAAGGCTTTCGGGATGAACTGGAGATGCGCGGCCAGCGGCGGCCCAATATTTATGACGTAGATTGGGACCGGCTGCCGCCGCTTATTCCGCGCTCGCTACGTTTGGAGGTCGAGGAACGTATCCTGGGCGACGGCAGTGTGGAGCAGGCGCTTAACCTCACCGCGGCCGAAGTCGTTATCAAAAAACTCTTGGCTGCGGAGGTTGAGGCTATCGCCGTCTGTTTGCTGAACTCCTACCTGAACCCCAGCCACGAACGGCAGCTTGGTCGGCTCATCGCGGCATTAGCGCCGCAGAAAATAGTCTGTTTGTCGTGCGATATTCATCCTGAAATTCGCGAATACGAACGGACCAGCACCACGGTGATTAACGCTTCATTAATCCCCGTGGTGGCTCGATATCTTAACCACCTGGAGCAGCATCTTTCGACCTATAGTAAACGCGTGCTGATTATGCAATCGAATGGCGGCATCATGAGCGCCCAAGCCGCGCGCCGCCGACCGGCCTATATGATCGAATCCGGTCCTGCCGCCGGTGTACTCGCCGCGGCCCGGCTGGCGACGGAAACGCAGCAAGATCAAGTGGTGTCGTTTGACATGGGCGGCACAACGGCCAAAGCCTGTTTGATTGAGAACGGACTGCCGCTCGAAAAACCCGGAGGTGAAATCGGCGCTGGAGCAACCATGACCACCCGCCTGTTTGGCGGCGCGGGTCATGCCCTACGGGTGCCGTCTCTTGACATTGTCGAGGTCGGCGCCGGCGGTGGGAGCATCGCCTGGATAGACGAGGGTGGTGCACTACGCGCCGGGCCCCACAGTGCGAGTGCCGATCCGGGCCCGGTGTGTTATGGCCGCGGCGGACAAGAACCCACGGTGACCGATGCGAATGTCGTCCTGGGTTATATGAATCCCGAGGCGATCGCGGGCTCCAGCCTGGCGATAGACCGCCCGGCCGCCTGGGACGTGATACAAGAGAAAATTGCCCGGCCGCTCAATTTAGACGTATTGCCAGCCGCATATGGCATCATGCAGGTTGCCAATGCGACCATGATGCGTGCTCTACGCGCCGTCTCGACCGAACGCGGCCGCGACCCGCGTGAGTTTACCCTTATGGCCTTTGGCGGGGCCGGGCCGATACACGCCGCCGAGTTAGCCGAGAGTTTGCGCATGACCCGGGTCCAGATCCCGCTCTATCCGGGATTATTCAGTGCGCTAGGGTTGCTGCTGGCCGATTATCGCCACGACTATCTGCGCAGCGTGGCGCTCGCTCTGGATCAGATTGATCCTCAGGCGATCTTGAAGGAGTACGAAGTTTTGGAATCCAATGCGGGTGCGGAATTGATCCAGGAAGGCATTGCCGCCGACCAGATACGATTTGAGCGGCAGATTGATCTCAAATACGGTTATCAGGTCGCTGAAATGACGCTGCCGTTTCCCGAGGTTAGTCCGGACGAATTGCGGACACGTTTGGCCGAACTATTTACCCAAGCCCATCGTCAGGCTTTTGGCTACGACCGTAATGACAGCATTGAACTGGTGAGTCTGCGGCTGCGGGCCCTGGCGTCAGCCGGACAACTGCGCTTCAGCGATCTGATCGGACAAACGCCACAAGATCCAAACACGAATGAAACACCTACGACGCGGAGCGCCTATTTTGGTCCAGATGTTGGCGCATGTGAGGCTGCCATTTATCGTCGTGCGGACCTGACACAAGAGCAGCCCGGGCCGCTCATTGTTGAAGAGCCGGATACCACAGTCGTCGTTCCTCCGGGCTGGCGCATCCAACGCGACGCATGCGGCAACTTAACAATGCGGCGCTAGAGGGTGTTTGGAAACTCCCCGGACACGTCATTGCGAGCGAAGCGAAGCAATCTGAGGCGGGAAAAGAGATTGCGTCGTCGCCTCCTGCTCCTCGCAATGACAGGTCTTCTCCACTTTCCAAACACCCTCTAGACATCGCGGGTGCTCCTTACTGCAGGGGGAAAAATTCAGTCTCTCGATGCTACTCCCATTTCTTCTCGCTTTCTGCGCCTATATGACAGGGGTAGACATTTTGTCTCTGAGAAAGCGCATGCATGCAATCAAGTCAAACTCCGGTCGTTAAAGACCTGGTCCTCATAGGTGGAGGGCACAGCCATGTCACCGTCCTCAAAAAGTTTGGCATGCAGCCGTTGCCTGGGCTGCGATTGACACTGATCTGTCGCGACACGCACGCACCGTATTCGGGCATGCTGCCGGGGTATATTGCCGGGCATTATGAATTTGACGACGCACATATAGATCTTGGGCCGCTGTCGCGATTTGCCGGCGCGCGTTTTTTTCATGATGAAGTGATCGGGCTCGATCTCAGCCGCAAACAGGTCCGCTGCCGGCACCATCCACCCGTGCCGTATGACGTGCTGTCGATCAATATTGGTTCTGCACCAACTGTGATGAATATTCCCGGTGCACAGCAAGTGGGCATCCCGGTCAAGCCCATCGATGGCTTTTGGCGACACTGGAAAAAGTTGCGCGAGCGTTGCCTGGCACGCACTGAGCGGACACATATCGGCGTGATCGGGGGCGGAGCGGGCGGTATTGAATTGCTCCTGGCGGTGCAGTACCGCCTGATGCAATTACTGGCTCAGGAAAACCGGTCAACAGACCATCTGGTCTTCCATATCGTGACGGGCGCCGCCGATATCTTGCCCACGCATAATGCCCGCGTTCGTTCCAAGTTTCGTCGTATTCTGAGCGAGCGCCATATTGAGATCAAAACGAACTGTCAGGTGACGCATGCGTCTGATGGACATATTCATTGCCCGGACGGAACACCCCTAGAGTTGGATGAAGTCCTGTGGGTAACGACGGCTGGAGCCGCCACTTGGCCTGGGGAATCGGGGCTGGAGACCGACGAACACGGCTTTATCGCAGTCCAAGATAGTCTCCAGTCGATCTCTCATGCTGAGGTATTTGCTGCCGGAGATATCGCGGCGGTGGTGCATCATCCACGTCCCAAATCAGGCGTGTTTGCTGTCCGCCAAGGTCCACCCCTGGCAGATAATCTGCGCCGCTATGTACGTGGGCTAGACCTGAAACCATTTACGCCCCAGAAGCAATTTCTGAGTTTGATTTCAACCGGAGATGCCTACGCAGTTGCGTCACGTTCGAGGTGGGCCTTGGAAGGACGCTGGGTGTGGAAGTGGAAGGACTGGATCGACCGGCGCTTTGTTCAAAACTACAACCAGCTACCCGAAATGGAGGATGCAGCCGACGAGCAGTCGGATATAGATCCGAGCTTAGCCGACCCGCAGGTGATCAAGGACATCTCCGCTCTGGCCATGCGCTGTGGCGGCTGCGGAGCCAAGGTCGGCAGCTCCGTCCTGACCCGTGCGCTCAGCCAGCTGCAACCAGTGCAGCGGCCCGACGTCTTAGTCGGCCTGCACGCGCCGGATGACGCTGCCGTTGTGTCCGTGCCGGCAGGAAAAGTCGTCGTCCAGACCGTGGATTTTTTTCGGGCTTTTATTGAGGACCCTTTTATCTTTGGCAAAGTTGCGGCCACGCACGCCCTGGGTGACATTTTTGCTATGGGGGCTGAGCCGCAAACCGCGTTAGCCATGGTCACTATTCCGTACGGCTTGGAACATAAGGTCGAAGATCAGCTCACCCAGCTCATGGCCGGAGCTCTGGCTGTCCTGAATCAAGAGCACACGGCCCTCGTCGGCGGGCATACCAGCGAAGGCCGCGAGCTGGCACTTGGTTTTGCGGTCAACGGCCTGGCTGATCAGGCTACGGTACTGAAAAAGAGCGGCATGCAGCCTGGTCAGGCGCTCGTCCTCACCAAAGCCTTGGGTACGGGAGCTTTATTTGCCGCCGATATGCGCCGTAAGGCCAAGGGGCGCTGGATCGAAACCGCCCTGGCGTCCATGTGTCTGTCGAATCGTGCCGGGGCGGCATGCCTGCGCAAATACAAGACCACGGCTATGACCGATGTCACCGGATTTGGCCTGCTGGGGCATTTGGTGGAAATGGTCCGTGCGTCGGAGGTCGATGTTGAGCTGCGTCTTGACCAAGTGCCCATTCTGCCCGGCGCCCTCGATGTCATTGAACAGGGTATCTTCTCATCCCTGCAACCGCAGAATATTCGGCTGCGGCGTGCGATTCGAGACATTGAACAGGTCTCGCACCATCCGCGTTATCCCCTCATCTTTGATCCACAGACCGCAGGTGGACTCCTGGCCAGCCTGCCTGCGGATCAAGCACCAGCGTGTGTTCAAGAACTTCAGTCTCTGGGTTATGACCAGGCCATTATTATTGGCACCGTCGAGCCACCCAGCGACGCGCTGGAACCCATCGCCCTGCGACTCTAAAGCGATTTTGTTTGGCTTTGCCAATACCGTTCAGTATCCCCACATTAGTTAATGCAGACAGTCAATCTCCAACCTGTGGGGGAATCTGCTTTGCCTCCTCGCCCCACAGGCGAAAGCATGACTATTCCCAAGGGGGTGCCCTGAATCTGTATTAAGGCTTATCTGCATTGGCCGATATTGGCCATATGCAGCGTGATGGCTCTGATCACGCCCAGAAGGGAATTGTTATGCCGAGCCAAGTACAAACCATGGAATATCCGGTGGAATATCCGACGGAATATGCCTCAACCCAGGTCAGACACGAGCCGCTCGCACTAGACACCGATATATACCTGTTACTACGGCAGAAGACGGTGCTTATCAACCCTCTGAGTCGGATGCCCTTTGACGCTTTGCACCCTTTTTTGAACCAGGAAAAAGAGCTGTTGTGTATAGGCGATGATAAACACATTATTCCGGCGAGCCTCTCTGAGGCAAGGCTGGGCCACTTATAGCGGAGCTCACAAATATCTAGACATAGGTATGGAGAGGTGCGATAGCTGAAAGATGCGCTGCTCATCGGATTTACGCAAACGAGTACTCGATTTTCTACGGGGGGGTGGCAGCAAGGCCGCAGCGGCTCGCCGGTTTCAGGTGTCCCGTGCCAGTGTCTATACCTGGCTGAATGCCCCGGACGGGCTGGCCTACCAGCGCTCCGGACCCCGGCATCCCCGCCGCCTGGATTGGGAGGCATTGAGGGCACACGTGGAACAGGCCCCGGATCGGACCCAAAAAGAACACGCGCGCCACTTTGGGGTGTCCCGGCATTGTATCTGGCATGCCCTGCGGCAGATGGGCGTGACTCGAAAAAAAAACGCTGGGGTACACCGAGCGCAGCCTGCTGAAAAGAAAGAGGTATCTGCGCCTGCGTGAGCGCTATGTCCGCCGCCGCAAGGAGTTTGTCTACGTCGATGAAAGTGGCTTTACCCCTGTGGGTATCCGGCGGTACGCGTATGCCCGGAAGGGGGCGCGGGTGTACGGCCTGACCTCGGGACACCGCAGACCGCGGACTTCCCTGCTGGCCGCCCGGATCGGCAAACGCTGGGCCGCCCCGATCTTGTTTGACGGATCGTGCGACACACAAGTCTTCACTTGGTGGCTGGAAACCCAACTCTGCCCCCTTTTGAATGACACACATGTGGTGGTCATGGATAACGCGTCCTTCCAGAATGGAGTGCAGGCAATAGTCCAGCTGCAGGATAGGCTACACTGGCAAGAAGAGATGGATGTGAACGTGGAGTCGCCGCATATGCTGGCGCACGTCTATACCACGGCCAGGCTGCAAACACAGGCCAGAGATATTTCATTAGGCGGAATGCGCTTGGCTTGTGATGGAGAGGTTCCTGATGATTTCTGTGAAGGGACGTTAACCCAGGTTTCGATGACTCTTCCGGTCGAAGGCAACCGACCTGCCAATCCGGATAATGCCTTAGACTTACAGCTGCTCGCCATAATCCGAGGCGTACACTCCTCGGCAGACTCTTCGCAGTCCAGCGCCCAAATCCATCTGGGTTTCGTTCAGCGCCTGCCGGACTTTTTCAGTC
>CAUZQN010000165.1:0-6392 GCA_963581605.1 uncultured Binatia bacterium (SeqCode) | reverse complement strand
TGTTTCGTAAGGGATGAGTCGTGCAATGGGTGTTTTGCGATCACAAACGACCACAGTTTCCCCCTTACGGACGGCCGCCAAGTAATTGCTGAGTTTGGCTTTCAGTTCCGAAACCATTGCCCGCTTCATGGTCCGATCCTGACCATATATGGTCTACTAGTCAAGGAATACTTGGACGGCGGGCTCTGAAAGGGAGCACCCAGGGTGGAGTTTTGTTAGGGGCTCAGAGCCACTACTCAAGAAATTAGCTGATGAAGACGGAACGTTTCATTAAGACTAATACGAATTGCTCATACGATTCAGCTCCGTCCGGACATGAATGTCCGGCCTACGTAACGGCGCCGGCTAAAGCCAGCTTTAAGTCCCATTCATGGGGCGCTGTTACGTAGCCGGGGGACTTCATCCCACGGCGGAGTCTGGTTGAGTCCAGCTATGCAGTGTCGGGTTACGCTGCGCTAACCCGACCTACGCAATTTTCCCTAGTCATATAGCCTGGAGATAGCGAAGCGGAGTCCAAGGCTCCCTTGCTACCATGACAGCCTCTCCTCGTAGGGATTGCCAGTTGTATCAGTTCATCGAATTGGGCGCCGCCTGCTTTCATGGTATGGGGAGACAGTACACATATGGGAGTAGCCATGGATCAACACCAATTCAACCAAAAGCTGATCGATTTCTTAGCCTCGTCCCCCACCCCGTTTCATGCCGTCGATCAGATGGCGGTCCGGTTGTCGGACGCCGGGTTTGAACGCTTACACGAAGCCGATGCGTGGCAGGTAGTGCCGGGCGGACGCTATCTTATCACTCGCAACGACTCGTCCATTATTGCCTGGACCATGCCCACCCGGGGTGTACTGGCCGAGAGTGGTTTTCGCATGGTCGGCGCCCATACCGATTCACCCTGTCTGAAGGTCAAGCCACAGCCCGAATTGTATCGACACGGATATGTGCAACTGGGTGTTGAAGTGTACGGCGGGGTATTGCTCAACCCCTGGTTTGATCGCGATTTATCAATCGCCGGACGCGTCAGTTATCTGAATCAGGGCGGCGATATCAGGCATGGGCTGATCGATTTCTGTCAGGCCGTCGCCATCATTCCCAGCCTAGCCATTCACCTCGACCGCGATGCAAACAAGAGCCGTTCGATCAACGCCCAGACCTATCTCCCGCCAATTTTAGGACAAACCGACAAGAAGGATGACAAGCTGGATTTCAAAGCGTTGTTGTCTCAACGGCTTGAGGCAAACGGCGTGGCCGATGTCGGTCAGGTGCTGGACTATGAACTCTTTTTCTACGCCACTCAGCGTCCGAGTCTCATTGGACTCGCTAACGAATTTATCGCCTCGGCACGGCTGGACAATTTACTGAGCTGCTTTATTGGCCTGCAGGCATTGTTAGAGACTGACACCGACCAGGGCACTTTACTCGTGTGTAACGATCATGAAGAGGTCGGCAGTACGTCGGCTTCCGGAGCAAGCGGCCCCATGCTGAAACAGATGCTGGAGCGCGTATTGCCGGATTCGGAAGAACGCGGTCGCGCCATATCTCGCTCCATGCTGATCTCTACGGATAATGCCCACGGCGTACACCCAAATTTCTCTGACCGGCACGATGACAACCACGGACCACTTCTCAACCGAGGCGTCGTCATCAAGCTCAACGCCAATCAGCGCTACGCGAGCAACAGCGAAACCAGCGCCATCTTTCGCAAACTGGCCGCAGATGCAGACGCACCAGTACAATCATTTGTGGTACGCAGTGACATGGCCTGCGGCAGCACCATCGGGCCACTCACCGCGGCTGAAATTGGCGTGCGGACTTTGGACGTGGGCGTGCCCCAATGGGCCATGCATTCCAGCCGAGAAGTGGCTGGCACTGCGGACGCGTTTAATCTGGGCCGAATCTTACGCCGCTTCTTTGGTGCAGAGCAGGTTTAATCCTCGGTTGCAAACAATTCGATTCGTTGGGTGCAGAAGGTAAGGTTCACCTCCGCACGAAATAGGGCGCGATCTCCCGCGCGCCTCCGGGAAACGAAATAATCCCTGGCACTGCCTTAACTAAACACGGTCTCTTTTGCGTAGAGCGTATCTACATACTCGCGCACGGCTTGGATTTTACCGTCCTTGCAATCGAACCGGACGTGATAATAATTTTCGTACGGCTTACCTGTAGCGCTTCTGGCACGTGCAATCCATTCAACCGCAACCGCGTCATCCTCGGCAATCGCACTTTTCACCTGGATAGACAGACTATCGGGTTCAAAATACGGGAGCGCTTTGCCGAAGAAATCCTCCAATATGGCCTTCTTCCCCGTGAACGTGCCAGAGACGGGCAGTGAGCCCGGCAACCACCAGCTCGCATCCTCGGCGAACGCCGCTTCCACGGCCTCGATGTTCCCGTTTGACAGATCCTCGATAAAACCTAAAACAAGTTTCTTACTCTCAGCTGCACTCATGCTGATCCCTCCTGTATATTATAGTCATCCATACACTCGCCACTGCTGGAAAAGCCTAATCCCATGCTGTTCGTCCTGTCAAGAGAATATGCGACTGGCAGATAACGGGAACCTTATCTGAGCAGGTGACATGTTCGAGCAGCATGCATATAATCTGTGTCCGCGAAACCTTACGCTCAGCCCACAGGGACCCCTCAAAGCAGTGAAGGACAAAAGCCATGTATAAGAATACCGGCAAGACGCATGAGAAACCGATCCTGTGGGGCGCGCCGGGGTCCGCCTTTTCCGGGAAGACACGTTCTTATTTTATTAAGAAAGGAATCGCATACGAAGAAATCTTTCCGCCTTACCCACGCTATCAGAATGAAATCATGCCGTTGATCGGATATTTTGTGATGCCCGTCGTCGAGCTGCCCGATGGCACGCTGATTCAAGACACCACGAATACGATCGTGCACTTCGAGCAGCACGTTGCCGAGCCAGCCCTCATTCCGCATACGCCGCTCCAAAAGGCCGTCGCCTGGCTGTTAGGCTTTTTCGGCTCCGAGCTGTTTCTTAAGCCGGCCATGCACTATCGCTGGAGCTATATGGAGGAACAGCGTGCGTATATAGAAGCCCTGTTTGCTGAAGTCATGTCGCCCCACCGGGATCTGGAGCGCCAGCGCGCAGACATGGCTCCAGCCCTGGCCCGGTTTAGTGGCTTCTTACCCGACCTGGGGGTGAGCGCGGAAACGATCCCGGCGATAGAGGCGTCGCTTGAGGAATGCCTGGATGTCCTCGACGCCCATTTTTCACGGCATCCCTATCTCCTCGGTGGCCGACCCAGTCTGGCGGACTTTGGCCTGATAGCATGCTTCTTTGCCCACCTGTCACGCGACCCGCATCCCGCAGCAATCATGAAAGCGCGCGCCCCGCGTCTTTCGCTGGACCGAGCGTATGAATCTGGCCGGCCTTGTTGACGGTGGATTTCCCGAGGTCCCGCCTGAATATTTCCCTGACGACCAATTACCCGAAACGCTCGAGCCGTTCCTGCGCTATCTGTTTGCCGACTGTGGTCCGGAAATGGTCGGGATGCTGGCCTCCTATAACGTCTGGGCCGAAGCGAATGCCAATCTTCCAGCAGGGACTACCGCGCATAACAATCCTGACCAACCCGTGGCCCATCCGCCCTTAGGTCAGTATGAATACGAAATCCGAGGGATACCCTTCCAGCGCGTTGAATTTATCGACGCGGTGTACCATTTTCAGCGCGTGTTGAACGTCATTGAGAGCCTGGATAGTGACGAACGGAGGCGGTTTGATGATCTTGTGCAGCGCACCGGCGGCAGCGAATTGATGGCCATGTGTCCAGCCCGCCGCCTCAAAAGCGAATACTACCGCTTTGTCTTAGCGTAGCTCGGCTGACTATCCAATGCAGACTGAACTGGGTTGCATAGCTACGCGTAGAACGAGAGCTACGCACAATGCTGGGGGTGTCGCCTATACCAAGTTTGCGCATCCGGCCCCGAAGCGTATTGGGATGCAGGTCCAGCACCTGTGCTGCACCGCGTGGACCTTCGACCACGCCATGCGTTTTTTCAAGGATGTGCACAATATGGCGACGCTCGACCTCCTTGAGGGTCAGGAGGTGATCGGCATCGTGATGCGTGGCATCGTGATGCGGTGACGGACAGACGGGCAAGACCGCAGCACCCATTTCGAGCACTGGGCCTTTTGCCAGAATTATGGCCCGTTCGATGACGTGCTCAAGTTCCCCAATATTCCCCGGCCACGTATACGCCAGGAGACGCGGCAGAGCCGCCGGCTCTATGTCAATAATGCGCTTGCCCATTTTGGTCGCGCATTTTTTCACAAAATGCTGGACCAAGGGAAGGATATCTTCCTGCCGCTCCCGCAACGGCGGGAGCGGGATGGGAAAGACGTTCAGACGATAATAGAGGTCGGGCCGAAACTGCCCCGCTTGGGTTGCCGTCCGCAGATCACAGTTTGTCGCCGCAATGACACGGGCGTCCACTCGAATGGTTTGGGATCCCCCGACCCGCTCAAATTCCTGTTCCTGGAGAAAACGCAGGAGCTTGGGTTGAAGCTCGCGCGGAAGCTCTCCAATCTCATCCAGAAAAATCGTTCCGCCATGAGCGAGTTCAAAGCGCCAAATCTTTCTGTTCACCGCTCCGGTAAATGCGCCCTTCTCGTGGCCGAACAGTTCACTTTCAATCAGGCCTGCGGGGAGGGCGGCGCAGTTGACTGTGACGAGCGGCTGCATGCTGCGGGCACTCAGATTGTGTAACGCACGCGCGACCAGCTCTTTGCCCGTCCCGGTCTCGCCTGTAATCAGAACGGTTGCCTCAGTATGCGCAACCTGTCTCAGCATGTCGAAGACTTTTTGCATGGCCCAAGACGGCCCGACCATGTCGCCGCACAGATTCTCAGTGGTGGACTCTCCCGGCAGGTTGACCAGCGGCGGGAGTGTCTCTTGCGCCCGACCCCACGAACCGGCCTTCTTGCGCCGGGGAAAGGGCCGAGCGCCTGTCTCCAGAAAAGCTGGGGAGAGTTGGTCCTGTATGGTCTGTTCGATGAGCATAGTATCCCTCAGAGGCCGCGTTCTTGTTATTGTATAGCGGCTTAGGAGCGGCACGCTATGCATCAACAGGAGGGATTTTTCTACACCGATCAGATGGGTCTTTTCCTGCTACGAAAGAGAACAGGAGGTGACAACATAGTCAGTTTGATCAGTTACGGATAGCAAGAAGAGAAGCTGAACCCAGCCTCTCAAAGAATCGTCCGCCCAAGAAGGGCAAGAAGGAAATGAAGGGCAGGAAAAGCAGAAAAGAAATAAGATGTCTTTCGCACCGGGGAGGGAGTTTCTCTCCCCCCCCTTCCTTAGATTTGTGGTATTTACCCACTTACCGCAACGTCGAAGATGTCTAAATTACGTCCGTCTTTGCTGAGCAAGCTCGTAATCTCTATGTCCTTCATCATATTGTCTTTACTGGTCAGAGCCCGAAAAACCTGAGCCAGCGACCGGACTCTGAGTTCATCGCTCTGTGGAGCTCGCCACGACTCTTGCCCATTGACCGAACTCACCTGCACCACAATTTGGCCCTCGGCATGGTTGAGTTGATACAGCTGGCGCAACTCCGGATGGGCCTGACGCATCTGCTCAAGGTTACAATTGGCACACAGCACTTTGCCCGTGATGAGAGACATGCCTCTGCTGCCTATGCCACCAATCGCCCCTCCTCCGGGACCGAAGGCCAAAGCACTGGAGACAACACCAGAGAGAAGCAGCATGCCAACCGTACTCACTATACTCGTTCGTATCATTTTCCCAATCATATCACCGACCTCCTTGTCACGTGTTTCCATGCGCCGTGTGAGAGTTGCGCACGCGCCAAGAATACCAACGCAAGGGCCATGCCAAAGCCCGCTACTCGTCACTGATCTGGAAACTCCTCTAATGACAAGGATATACAAGAATCACAGACTGTTTGCTCCCGCACCAGAACTGCGTCCCTACGATATTTGATAGTGGCTACGAATACGGTGGTGGGCAGAGGCGAATGTCGATGCAAACAGCCGTTGTCGGGCGCACAGCGCGTGCTACTAGCCGTACCTGACACCACCGGGCTTGATGTCATTCGTTTTTCAGCTCAACCCAGACGCGCGTTCATTCAAGGACCAATCATAGTCGAGATAATCGATACTGTACGCGCCGGTTGTGAGATAGCGCAGATCGCTGTCGTCGAGATAGGTACTGATAAAATTGAGGACCGCACGCTCAGGGTCACTCCGGTCGCTAAACTTCTTGTCCGTGCCGTATGTTTTCACAAAATCAGCGCCAAACCATTTGAATATTGGAGACAGCCCGACTGTGGCGGTCTGTGTATCAAGGCGAAACTTGAGCGGATTGTTGAAAAACTTGCGGGCCTGATCGTTGAGC
>CAUZQN010000164.1:0-6406 GCA_963581605.1 uncultured Binatia bacterium (SeqCode) | reverse complement strand
AGATTAAAGGTGCCCTCTCTGTACCGCTGTTCCTTGAGGCTGTCAAGTCATGGGTTTCTTTCACGACTCCTGCCCCTGGAAAGTTTCAGTCCGTGGGCAGGAGACTAAGCGCCGGACGCGTCATCCGACAGATCATCACTTGCGCATTACGGATAGAGAGAGGCTTCCGAAGCCGGAGGATCGGCGCCTCTCGGGTCCTCCATCAAGCGGACGAAACGGCTCCTCACCGCTCAGCACATCAGGCGTAATAAAATAGGTCCCGCCTGCTGTCGGCCGCCATATCCCCTGTGCTGCCCGTTCACTCCCACCAGTCAGCCCACCACTGACCCCACCGAGTACTGACCCAGCCACTCCAACCGCGAACTTGATCGGAAAATAAACGACACTCAATACTGGAGAGACCACTCCATAAAAGAATTCGCCAGACATAGCCCTGCTCGTTTGTTGCTGCTGCGCAGCGCTCCAACCAGGGCTGCTCAGGATAAGACTCAATCCCAGTAGACCGATGCACATATGTTTCATGCTCATCCCTTTCTTTCGAGAACTTTTGTTTTCCTTATCAGGATAGATTTCAGCTCACGACATTGCAACCTCAAGTTGCATCAAAGTTTTTCCCAACTAGGCCGATTTCTTTCTCTCGAGGGAATATGTGAAAAGAATAGACTCTGCACAGGGACTCCAAGAATACAAACGACTATCTCCATGGCATCTCAAAACCAACCGATGAGCCGGCCTATTGCTCTCGAAACACTTGACTCGCTCGCACCACACCTCCTGCTGCAAGCTTTTCCCGTAGGAGCGTGTGTCGTCCGTGATGATGGAGTAATCGTCGGACTCAATTTTGCCGCTGAGCAACTTCTAGGATGGACAGAGGCCGCCTGTATCGGCAAGCCCTTTCAGGAGTTTCTTTGCCTTGATGAGACAGACCCGCCGAGGAAAGACCCTATTCTCCAAGCACTCCAGACCCAGAGTCCGGTTTCCCTCTCTCCAGCCCACGTTGTGTGTCGAAACGGTATACGGCGCCCGGTTGAGTTTACCTGTGTTCCCCTCCTCGGAACGCAAGGTGCCGGAGTACTGCTGAGCCTGCGCGACCTCACTGCCCAGATTGAATTAGAACGTGATCAGCAACGGCTTGGCTCTATCCCAGAAGAGAGTCCCAACCCGATTGTCGAACTCGATACCGGGGTTCATATGGTGTATGCCAACCCAGCCATGCTGGAGCTGATTACCGAGTTTGGCTTTACCCACGACGCACTACCAGCCATTTTACCCCGCACGATCATCCAGATTGTCAGCCAGTGCCTGGAACAGGGGAAAACGCAGGATAAAATCGAGGTCAACCAGAAAGGCCGCTCTTTTGAGTGGGGCTTTTTCCCCCTGCCTCAGGTTGGATTACTCCGCTGCTATGGGGTTGATTTAACCGAGCACAAACACCTAGAGACTGAACTCAGACAGTCCAAAGAGGCAGCCGAAGCAGCAAACCGAGCCAAGTCGGAATTCCTAGCTACTATGAGCCATGAAATCCGTACGCCGCTGAACGGCGTACTTGGCATGACGGAGCTCCTGCGGGACACAGACCTCACCCCAGAGCAGCAAGAATACACGGCGACGGCCCAAGGTTCGGCAGAGTCGCTCCTTACAATTCTGAACGATATTCTCGATTTCTCAAAAATCGAGGCGGGCAAACTCGATCTTGAAATCGTGGATTTTAACCTACCGGATATTCTGCATGAGATCGTTGACCCCTTTACCAAACCCGCCCAGGATAAGGGTCTGCATCTCACCGTTCCACTTGACCCGCAGGTTCCACACGCGCTGCACGGTGATCCAAGTCGATTGCGTCAGATTCTTCTTAATTTGGTTGGAAATGTCTTGAAATTCACCCAACAGGGTGACGTTCAGCTGACAGTCCAAAACATGGATCAGTCTACCTCTCACGACGCACCTATACGGTTACGCTTTAGCGTTTCTGATACTGGGATCGGTATTGATCCTGAGCAGTGTCACCGCCTTTTTCAGGTCTTCTCGCAAATCGATGCTTCAACAACCCGGAAGTATGGAGGAACCGGCCTGGGCTTAGCAATCTGTAAACGTCTGGTCGAACTCATGGGTGGAGAAATTGGCGTAGACAGCAGATAAGGACAGGGCAGTACATTTTGGTTTGAGCTTCCGTTCGTACGGCAACCGCTCTCGCTGGACACCCACACGTCGAACCCCTCAGGAGTCGATACACCTGCTGCCCAAAGCGCTCGCCCCCTGGCAATAAGAGAAGAAGCGGGGCAGACCGCCAACCAACCACTGATTCTGATCGCTGAAGATAATCCCATTAACCAGAAATTGACTGCCCGTTTGCTCAAGAGGTTTGGCTATCAGACCCACGTTGTCCCGAACGGCAAAGAAGCCGTCGAAACGTTGACCCAGCAAGCATACGCAGCCGTACTCATGGACTGTCAAATGCCCGAGATGGACGGCTTTGAGGCAACCCGAGCGATTCGCCAACGAGAGACATGCGAGACAATTCCCATTATTGCCCTCACAGCCAACGCCATGCAGGGCGATAAAGAGAAATGTCTCGCTGCCGGCATGGACGATTACCTCACCAAACCGATTAAGCCCGCGCTCCTCAAAGCCGCTCTTGCTCGTTGGGTATCAAACGAGCCACGGCCTCCTCCTTTTCCGTAGCTATAACAGGCCCAAAATACTCCAACTTGGTTACAGATCCGATATTATTTGTCGATTCATAAAACTAAGCAGGGGCTGGAACTAGCGGGAAGCATTCCAGTTTCCCCAGCTTCAAACCCTGAGGCTGAGAAGTTCTCTCGGACTGGTCGGATTTGCCCGTCCTCAGACTAACCAGTCCTCAGACTGATAGGCCATTTCCCAGAACAGATATTCGTAACGCGAGCTGGTGCGAAAAATATGCGTGAGCCGTTCTTCATCTGCTGTCGGAGCAAGTGCGTCGAGTAGATCTCGCAACCATTTCCCCAAAGCGGCAAATTCTGCAGAGGCGTACATATCAATCCACTTTGCATAGTATGAAGGATGGGCCGGTTTTCCCTGCCGGGCAAGCATCTGGCCAATTTCACTATAGCCCCATTGGCAGGGGAGTAATCCGCACACAATTTCGGCCAGGCCTCCGAGCGAGGCTACCCGCACCAAGTGATTCGTATACGCCTGGGTTGTTGGTGCGGGCTGCGTTGCGGCTAGCGTTTCCGCATTGATGCCACATTCCGCAGCGAATGCACGGTGCAGCGCCATCTCTTGATTCAGCGTCGTATCAAGCAGATTGGCAAACCGGCCCATAGTCTCCAGGTCCGCCGCTTTTGCCGTTGCAAGGGCAAGCGTGCGGCTATACTCGATCAGGAAGACATAGTCCTGACACATATAGAAACGAAACCGATCTAAGGACAGGCTCCCATTGCCAAGTCCGACCACAAACGGGTGCCTCAAGGTTTTTTGCCAAATCGGTGCAGCCGTAGCGTGCAATTTCTGACTCAGTGACATGAGCTCCTCAAAATGTTCTTCAAGACATTCTCATCTTTTTTGCAAATAGAGCAGAAACTCTCTATTGCCCTTCGCCCCGCGCAACGAAGATTCTATAACGCCTTTCACCTCAACCTGCCAGACGTCGGCCTGTCTTTGCAATTGGGCTAACACTTCCGCATGAAGGGCCGGGTCTCGAACCACCCCGCCCTTCCCTACCCGTCCTTTCCCGACTTCAAACTGCGGCTTGACCAGGGCAACCACCTCCCCTTTGTCGGCAATCAAACTCAGGACCTTCGGAATCACCAGGGTCAACGAAATAAAGGAGGCATCGATGACAGCCAGACTCGGCACCTCAGTGAGTTCGTCAGAGGTGAGAGTACGAATATTGCACCGCTCTAGATTCATCACACGAGGATCTTGGCGCAGGGACCAGGCCAGCTGTCCATATCCTACGTCAACGGCAAAAACCTTGGCGGCACCATGTTGCAGCAGGCAATCGGTAAAGCCTCCAGTCGACGCACCCACGTCAAGGGCGACGATGCCGGTCACATCCAAACTGAACGCCTCTAGCCCGCCTGCCAGTTTGTGTCCGCCTCGACTCACATATGGAGAGCGTGCGTCTTCTTTGAGGCGCACAGAAGCTTCCGTGTCCACTAAGGTGCCAGGCTTGTCAACTCTCCGTTCAGCCACGACCACGGCACCCGCCATAATCAGCCGACGGGCTTGCTCTCGACTTGACACCAGGCCGCGCTCAACCAGGAGCAGATCAAGGCGTTTGCGTTGACTCACGGTTCAGCTGGGACCGCACGCTCAACAACAAATAGTGCAATCTGTCGGAGCGGCTCGGCTTTGGGGCCAAATGTTTTGAGCGCGCTGAGGGCGTCATCGAGCAGTTCGCGCGCATACTGCTTCGTTTTTTTCATCCCAAGGGCAGCAGGATAGGTTGCTTTGTTCAGCTCGGCATCTCGACCTACCCGTTTTCCGGTTTTTTCAGTTCCGCCTTCAATGTCAAGAATATCGTCCGTTACCTGAAAGGCCAGGCCAACTGCCGTCCCATACTGATCGATCCGTGTGAACTGTCGTGAGGTTGCCCCGCCAACCCGTGCTCCGACGCGGACTGAAGCGCGCAGCAAGGCCCCAGTCTTTCGGGTATGGATGTATTCAACGATTTTACGCGTCGGCTTTTTTTGCTCCGCCTCAATATCTGCGACCTGCCCACCCACCATGCCGGCCATCCCGGCTCCAGCAGCCACCTCCCATATGGCTTGGAGTGCGGCGGTCCGGTCTTGTCTCTTGCGGAGCGCGCCCTGAGCCATAATCCGAAAAGCCTCGGTGAGCAGTCCATCTCCGGCTAAAATGGCCATGGCCTCACCAAATACCTTATGATTGGTCGGTTTGCCCCGACGCAGGTCATCATCGTCCATAGCCGGCAAATCATCGTGGACTAAAGAGTACGAATGGATCATTTCCAACGCACAGGCAAAGGGGAGTATCCGCGCGAGGCGTGCGCCCACGGCCTCTCCGCTGGCGAGGGCGAGAATAGGCCGGATCCGTTTCCCGCCGGAAAACAGGCTGTACTGCATGGCTTTGTTGAGGGTCCGGGGCGGTGTCTCGTGGTCAACCAAGAGCTGCTTCAGAGTCTGATCAACGAGTTTGCGGCGCTGTTCTAAATACCGTTCGAGATTCACACGTCCTCTTCTTCATTAGCTGGAGCATCAGTTTCCAGGCTTTGAGTGTGAAACAGCCCACTGTTGTCGCGGGTTAAGACTTCAACCCGCTTTTCCACTTCGGTCAGCTTATCTTCAAGAAAACGTACCAAGACTACGCCGTCTTCAAACGCCTGTAAGGCCGCCTCAAGTGGCAAGTCTCCAGCATCGAGTTTCTCAACCAGTCCTTCCAGGTCTTGAAGCCCGTCTTCAAATTTCTTGTCGGCTTGGATCTCCATCTATTTCACAACCTCTTCAATCCGGGCCGTTGCCTCTCCCTGAGCAAAGGTCAGACGGACCTGATCACCCCGGGTCAGGTTGGCAGCCGATGTCACCAGGGTGTTGCCAGGTACGGTCCGGGTGAGACTATATCCTCGTCCTAAAACAGCAAGGGGACTCAAACTATTAAGCGTTGCAGCCAAGTCTTGCATTTGCGCTCGCGCGTATTCGTTTTTGCGTTGAAATGCCGTGCGCAGACGTGAGACCGAAATCCGTAGCTGTTCACGCAGTGTATCAATCTGATGCTGCGGATCGCGGATCCGATCGGCAAGCCGATCCACTCGACCGTGGGAGTCGCCTACATACCGTTGCATCGTAGAAGCGAGCGCACGCGCGTTTCCAGCGATCTGGCTGGACAGGTCGGTCCATACAGGGACGACTATTTCCGCTGCCGCCGTTGGCGTTGGTGCCCGGTGGTCAGCCACAAGGTCGGCAATGCTCAGGTCTATCTCATGGCCTACCGCAGCGATAACCGGCAGAGAGGAATCGGCAATGGCTCGGGCAACGACCTCCTCGTTGAAGGCGTTCAAATCTTCACGCGAGCCTCCCCCCCGGCCAACAATAATCACCTCGGCTTGGCCATGCTCGTTCAAGTCGTGTATCCCTGCTGCGATCTCCACACCCGCGCCAGTCCCCTGGACTTGAGCGGGTCTGAGCACGACTCGGGTATAAGGACAGCGTCCGTGCAGAATCGTCAGGATATCGTGGATGGCCGCTCCACCGAGTGCGGTGACTACCCCAACACAGCGTGGGAAGAACGGCAGTGGACGTTTGCGCTCCGCGGCAAAGAGCCCTTCTGCGGCAAGCTTGGCCTTCAGCTGCTCCAAGGCCAATTGTTGTTCGCCCAGTCCACGCGGCTCCATGGTTGCCGCATACACCTGCAGATCGCCACGCGCCGAGTATAGACTCACCCGCCCCTTGATAAGGACCGCAAG
>CAUZQN010000163.1:0-6422 GCA_963581605.1 uncultured Binatia bacterium (SeqCode) | reverse complement strand
GCCGTCCTCGGCATCGGGACCGCCCCATCCCAGGATGTGCGGAAGGGGCTGGTGAACAATGTCGAGAATGCTGTCCAAGGACTGCAAAAGGCGGTGGCAGAGGCGGAGGTTGGAGCGAATTGTGAAATTCACAATGTGTTCATCGGGTTGACAGGCGGACATATGGAAGGATTCTCGAGCCAAGGCGTGGTCCGGGTCAAGAGCGGTGAGGTGTCTTCGGACGATGTCGAAGAAGCGATTGCCGTCGCCCAAGCGATCGCGTTGCCGCCGGAGTGTGAAATATTACACGTATTTCCCCAAGAGTTTCTCGTTGATGGACAAGACCGTGGTCGAGAGCCGATTGGGGCCAGTGGCGTGCGGCTTGAGACTAACGTCCATGCGGTGAGTGTTGCCACGAGCGCGATGCATGCGCTCCGGAAATGCTGTGAACGGGCCGGGCTGTATGTGAACGGCGTGTACTATACCGCGCTGGCAGCAGCCGAGGCGGTACTCACCCCGGAAGAGAAGGAGTTAGGCGTTGTCTTGCTCGATATCGGAGCCGGGACAACCGCCGTGGCCGCTTTTTCTCGGGGCGTTGTCGTTCATACCTCCGTCCTCCCGGTTGGTGGAGAGAATGTAACCAACGACCTGGCGGCAGGACTGGGTATTCCCGTAGCCGAAGCGGAAAAGCTCAAACATCGCCACGGCTGTGCGCTCACGAGTCTCATCGCGCCGGGTGAGATGATTGAAATGCCGCGGATTGGTGAGAGAGATTCCGACCCGCTTCCGCGCAGGAAGATGAGTGAGATTATTGAGGCCCGGGTCGAAGAAATTTTTGAACTCGTACGGGAGCAGCTGGATTTTGCCGATCTGCTTGATCAGTTTGGGGCAGGCGTTGTGCTTACGGGCGGCAGTGCCATTCTTGAAGGCATGCCGGATTTGGCCCAACGAGTCTTCCGTATGTCGGCGCGTCGTGGTATGCCTCAATACGTCAGCGATGTGATCGATCCGGCAAACAGCCCTATGTACGCCGCAGCCGTTGGCCTTATCCTGTGCAACATGCAAGACGGTGTCAGGGGCCACCCTCTGGGGCAGCTGCATGACGGACAGAATTGGCAGCGTATGCGAGAACGTGTGGTTGAGTGGTTACGCGATTTTTTTTAGGCGAGAGACCCACCTTTTGGGGGAATGGTAACTGAAGGAGGTGCGAGATGATCGAGTTTGTGGAGAATGGTGGAAGTGGGGCACAGATCCGCATCGTGGGTGTCGGGGGTGCTGGTGGGAATGCCATCAATACGATGATCAGTAGCGGCTTAGCTGGAGTTGACTTTATTGTCTGCAATACCGACGCGCAGGCATTGCGCGTGAACCTGGCTCCGACGAAGGTTCAACTGGGCGCAGAGATGACCAAAGGGCTCGGCGCCGGAGCCAATCCTGAGGTCGGTCGCAAGGCTACGATGGAATCCGAAGAGGAGCTGCGCGACCACTTGGTCGGAGCGGATATGGTTTTCATCACCGCAGGCATGGGCGGTGGAACCGGTACCGGTGGTGCACCGATTATCGCCCGGCTCGCCAAGGAGAGTGGAGCGCTGACGGTAGGCGTTGTCACGAAACCCTTTCTCTTTGAGGGCAAACGCCGTATGCGGTACGCAGATGAGGGCATTCGGGAACTCAAAGAGAATGTGGATACACTCATCTGTATTCCGAACCAACGCCTGTTGGCTGTTGCCAGCCGGAGTCAGCCGCTGTTAGAAGCCTTTCAGAAGGCTGATGAGGTTTTGCTCCAAGCCGTGCGAGGTATTTCCGATTTGATTACGGTCAGCGGCTTGATTAACCTTGACTTTGCCGATGTCCGGACGATCATGGCGGAAATGGGCATGGCCATCATGGGTGCGGCCTCAGCCAGCGGAGAAAATCGGGCAGAGGAAGCCGCGCGGCGGGCCATCGCTAGCCCGCTGCTTGAGGATATTTCGATTCGTGGTGCCCAGGGTGTACTCATTAACATCACGGGTGGGCCTAGCCTGACTCTGCACGAGGTGAACGAGGCTGCGTCTCTCATTCAGGAAGAAGCCGATGAAGATGCGAATATCATCTTCGGGGCAGTGATAGATGAAACTCTTGACGAAGAGCTGTTTATCACTGTGATTGCCACCGGCTTTGGAGAAGAGGAAGTACAGGCCAAAACGCCGTCCTTGAGTGCCCTGCGTGGCGGCAAGAGTGGGGACGGAAAAAGGAAAAGTCGGTTTATGGGATCTATCGATGCTGAGGTGCTTGACACGCCTGCCTATGCCCGGCGGCGGCCGGCCGCCGCCGATTCAGCGCCGAAACCGGACCCGCCATCGAGTGAAGACACAACCGGAGACATGCCGGCATTCCTGCGAAAACAGGTACGTTAGGAGAACGCGTAGAGGGGGAGGTTGCTCCCTCTGCCCAGCCGGTCTGTTCGGGCAAGGGAGATTTCTGATATGTGGCTGACCGCCGAACGGGCTCGTCACCGCCTTGCAGCTGAAAAACATCTCTTTTCAGCTGTCTGTGATGGGGCCATCCCCATCTGCCTGATTTATCCAAACTCGTATGCGGTCGGGATGTCCAATCTTGGTTTTCAGGCCGGCTACAAAATCCTCGCCCAACATGCGCTGTGCCGCTGTGAGCGTGCGTTTCTGCCTGATCCTGACGAAGCAGAGGCACTGAAACGGACGGGTGCGTCGCTCGCGTCTCTAGAAACGCAACGTCCGTTGGCTGATTTTGAGATCCTGGCCTTTTCGCTCTCCTTTGAAACCGATTATCTCCATATCCTGGATATCCTTGCTGCGGCGCACATCCCGGCGCGCGCCGCAGAGCGCCAAGCTCATCACCCGCTCGTCATTGCCGGCGGACCGGCCACGTTCCTGAATCCCGAGCCGATTGCTGACTTCATTGATCTCTTTTTGATTGGCGAAGGCGAAGAAATGATCCCGGAATTCCTTGAACGTTATGCGGCTCTGGATTCATCTGATTCGTCTAATTCATCTGGGGCTGGGCGGCAAAGCGGATTGCAGACGTTGAGTACGATTGAGGGCGCCTATGTGCCCGCGTTTTTCACTCCAACCTATCGGGCCAGAGATGGTGCTGGTCCGATTTCTCAGGAGAATTATGCGGGCAACACACCGCCCTACGTTCGTCGGCGCTTGGTCATGGACCTTGACGCTTATCCCACAACCTCACAAATCCTGACGCCGGAAACGGTGTTTGGTGATATGTTCTTGGTTGAGGCCAGTCGTGGCTGCGAATGGGGCTGTCGGTTTTGTGCGGCCGGTTTTATGTATCGGCCCGTGCGTTATCGGAGCGCAGCCGCGCTCAAGCAACAGGTAACGGAAGGTTTGAAAGAGAAATCGACCATAGGCCTCGTCGGGGCTGAGATGGCGAGCCAGCCGGGCATCGCGGGTTTATGTGAGTTTATCGGCCAGGCTGGTGGTCGGGCGTCGCCGTCCTCGTTGAAAGCCGATGTGATTACCCCGGATTTGGCGCGTGCGGTCGGGCAGAATAATAATCACTCGGTGACGATCGCGCCGGAAGCCGGGTCCGAACGGATGCGCCGGGTCATTAATAAAAATTTGACAGAACCAGAAATACTCCGTGCGGCAGAGCTCTTGGTCGGCGGGGGGGTGCACGCTCTGAAATTATATTTCATGATAGGCTTGCCAACCGAAACACGCGAAGATGTAGAGGCCATTGCGTCTCTCACCCAAAAAATTCATGCGCGCTTGTGTCGAAAACAGGCCAAGGTCGGTCGGATCACGTTGTCGGTGAATGCCTTTGTGCCTAAACCGTGGACGCCGCTTCAGTGGGAACCCATGGAGGAGATTTCCTCCCTACGGCAAAAGATGACGCTGCTGCGAAAAAAACTCGCTCGTCTGCCACGGGTGAAGGTGGATACCGAGTCTCCGCGCGAGGCGTATTATCAAACCCTCCTGTCACGCGGTGATCGCCGCGTCGGACAGCTGCTCCAGGATATTCAGCAGCACGATGGCGATTGGTGGCGCGTGGTACAGCGCTGGAGACGTGAGGCTAAGCGGCAGCCAGAACGACTCAATCCGGACTTGTTCGTTCACCGCCGGTATGACTCCGAAGAATGGCTGCCATGGGACTTTATCGACCATGGGGTGAACAAGCACTACCTGTGGGTCGAATGGCGCAAGGCGCTCCTCGAACGCGAAACGCCTCCGTGCGATGTCACTTCCTGTCACAGCTGTGCCGCGTGTTAAATGGCTGGGATGATTTTCGGAATTGGGAACGACTTGGCGGAAGTCGACCGGATCCAGACCGCGTTAGAGCGTCCGCGAACGGGACGTCGTTTTCGTGACCGGGTGTTTACCCCGGATGAGCAGGGCTATTGTGAGCGCCGTGGAAAGGCCCGGTATCAAAGTTATGCTGCTCGCTTTGCGGCCAAAGAGGCGACCATGAAGGCGCTGGGGCGGGGCTGGGGCCGCTACATCGGTTGGCTGGATGTCGAGGTCGTACGCCAGCGCGGCGCGCGGCCCGAGATAGTCTTGCACGGCAAGGCCAAGGAGTATGCTGCCACGCACGGCATTCGTCAGTTCCATCTGGGGCTCACCCACACCGCTGTTTTAGCTGAGGCACAAGTCATAGCGGAACGGTAATTGTCGAGGCGCGGTGACCTCGCCCGGGCAGGGATATCCTACAGCCTATTCAAGCCGTTCAAGGCCGCGACTTTATACGCTTCGGATAAGGTCGGGTAATTGACGACATTATCGACGAAGTACTCGATGGTCCCGCCGTAGGCGATGATAGCCTGACCCAGATGGATCAACTCTGCCGCTCTTTCTCCAATAATGTGGACACCGAGTAACTGCAGGCTCTCGCGGTGGAAGACCAGTTTGAGAATCCCTTCCTTATCACCCATGATTTGAGCGCGCGCAGTCTCTCGATAAAAGGCATGTCCGATCTCATACGGAACACGCTCTTTTGTCAGCGTTTCCTCGGATGCGCCGACTGTGGACACCTCGGGTATGGTGTAAATCCCGTAGGGTAAGGGAGCCGTTGGAGCATGGGGATTGTGTTCATCGCGGCTGTCTGTGCCCTGGAGGAAGGCGTGGGCTGCGGCCAAACGGCCTTGGTATGGCTGTCGCCGCCAGGGCGGGGAAACCCACCACATCGCCAACCGCGTACACATGCGGGAGGGCAGTTTGAAAGTCGTCATTCACACTGAGCAGGCCACGGTTGTTAGCTTCTAAGCCTAGAGCATCCAGACCGAGTTGATCCGTATTGCCGACACGCCCGATTGCATGCAAAACACTCTGCGCGGCCACTATTTTTCCACTCAAGCAGTGCGCGTCGACACGATTGGGGCTGGTGATAGTGACCGACTCGACTTCTTCCCCAAGACGAAAGATGATTCCCGAGGTGCGCATGCGATACAGCAGCGTCTGCTTAATCTCATGATCGAGAAAATCGAGTACGTCCGGACGGCTATCGAGTAAAGTGACCTTGACTCCCAGCGAGGCAAAGATAGACGCGTACTCGCAGCCCACCACCCCGGCACCAATCACAATCATCGTGCCCGGAATGTGGTCCATTTGCAGGATAGTGTCCGTATCAAAAACCTGGGCGTTATCAAACGGAATGGCATCGGGCCGGGCTGGACGGGTGCCGACTGAGAGGATGACGTTTGCCGTGCTACACGTGCGCCGTGAGCCATCCCGGCCTTCAATCGCTATCCGATGCGGATCGAGAAACGAGGCCAGACCATAGAAAATATCGATGTCATTACGATCAAATTTGTGCCGGATCACATCGGCCTGGTGCTGAACGACGGTGGTGTTATACCGGAGCAGTTCGGCCACTCCGAGCTGGCGTTTTTTAATGCTGGAATGGACGCCTTTAAACGAACGATGCTCCATTGCTGAGATAAATAACACGTTGTCGCGTAAGGTCTTACTCGACAACGTGGCAGTGTGAATACATGCCCCGCCTAAAGACGGACTCTTTCCAACAACGGCAACCTGCTTGTGGAGCTTTGCGGCTTGCACTGCGGCCTTCTCTCCAGACGGACCTGAACCGATGACAATCAGGTCATAGTCATACCGCACGTCCGGCTGGACTGGAATATCCGGATTCAGGCTCGATATTTTTTCCTCTTGTGTTGCAGTGCTCATGCGCACCCCTCTCTGGACAAAACTTGAGTTTTGTCTAGTTGACGTATCGACCAGATAGAGCGGAAGCTTAAATTGGGAGGGGCAGGGGCGAGGTAACCTCGCCCGGGTAGGGTAACTATCTCGTATCCAGCGAAATCCTATTGCCGTGGGCAAGCAGGTCTGCCACGGTTTGTAGGAAAGCGCCGGCCGGAGCACCATCTATGACTCGGTGGTCAAACGTCAGGCTCAAAACCATCATTGAGCGTTTCGTGATCTCTCCCCGATAAATCACCGGCTTTTCAAGAATAC
>CAUZQN010000162.1:0-6423 GCA_963581605.1 uncultured Binatia bacterium (SeqCode) | reverse complement strand
CTTCGCACGACAGATGAACCAAATAAATGGGAGCCTCAGCATACTTGGCCATCGTGATGGCCCGCTGTACGGCTAAACCTTCAGACTCACGGGGACGAGAGTCAGGAAAATACTTTGGTCCCAGCTTACCCTCAGCAGTGAGCCGTTCACACAGATATCCAATCAGACACTGATCTTCGGCGTGGATATTCGTCAGCGCTCCGAGTTTGCCTGCCTGGGCGATGACCTTGAGATATTGGGAGGCCAGCTCGTCGAAACGCGCCATACCAATCATAAATAGCTTAAAGCTCGTATGGCCTTCGGCCACTGCGTCGGCCATTTCGTCTATGATTTGTTGCGTAGGGTCGAGAATGGCCGGATGTATACCGTAGTCGATGACGGTCTTGTCTTGGGCTTTCTTTTGCCAGGCTTCGACACTGGCCTGAATCGACTGGCCCGGTTCAGGCAGGGCATAGTCCACGATAGTGGTGACCCCACCGCAGGCAGCCGCAACTGTCCCGGAGTAAAAGTCATCAACTGACTGGTATCCCATCAGCTCGATATCGACGTGGGTGTGGACATCGACACCGCCAGGGAAAAGATATTTGTCTGTTGCGTCGATTTCCTTGGCTGCCGGCCCAAGTCCTTGGCCGATCTGTTTGACCTTGCCCGCTTCAATCCCGACATCGGCCTGCGCGATTTCCCCTGCAGTCACGACTGTGCCGTTGCGAATAATGAGATCCATAGTTCCCTCCTTGAGAGCCACTCACAAAACTCCGTCTTGCCCGTAAGCCTGGATACCTGCTTTCGCAGGTATGACACAATAGAGACCGTCATTCCCCTGGAAACGGAAATCTAGGGGGAGCGGCTGGGACGCTGACAACGTACGCCAGACAGTTCGTTATATGCTCTTGTTATCGTGTAAGGACAATGCTTACACTTGCACTCTTTCCCCCAGCTTTCGGGCAGCATCAACTAGCGCTTCCACAAGCACGGCAACGTCAGGATCGGCAATGCTCGTAATCCCTGTGGGATTGGAAGCAAGTTGATCTGTCTCTACCCCCCGGTGGGCAATACGCCAGTGCCCGGTGTGTTTAACGAGGCGATCAATATAGCGGCCTTGGGCAAAGATTTTATATCCGCCAGCAGTCGCCAGCGTAGCCAGCATACTGCATTGGCCCGTGGCTTCATTTCCGCTCACCTCGTATAGAAAGTTGGCCATCATGTGGCGGCAACGGATTTCCTGGATGTGGACCTCGGCGTAGCCACGCAGCGCTGCTTGACCGCGTATGGCCCGCGTGCCGACCTGAAACACTCCGTCCGGAGTGAAACACTCGACCCAGGCTGCCGGCTTAAGATCATCGATAGCATGCGCGTAGCGGGCAAAGAGTTCTTGGATGGCAAGTTTCTCAATCCATTCATTGTCCATAACATGCCTCCTTGCGTAGCAGCTTAACTCAGCGCACAAACTCCGCGTGATGCGCTAACCACCAACGGGCAATGTCGATACGCCGTGTGAACCACACATCGCCCTTTGCCAAAGCGTACTCGATGAATTCTCGTAACCCCGAGGTTCTCCCGGCCTGCCCGACAATACGAGGATGCAGACCGACGGACATCATCTTGGGATAACCGGCTGCTCCTTCCCGCCACAATTCGTCTAAGCCGCGCTTACACGTCTCAAAGAAGTCTGTCGGGCTGCCATAGCCCTGAGGCAAGACAAAGCGCGCATCGTTATACGTGAAGGAATACGGCACAATGAGATGGGCTTGTCCCTTGACCTGGACGAAGTAAGGCAGGTCGTCGTTATAGACGTCTGAGTCGTAGACAAAACCGCCTTCTTCGACAATAAGTTCCCGGGTATGTACGCTCGGCCCGTAGCGACAATACCAACCGAGAGGACGCTCGCCGCACGTCTTTTGAATCGACTCAATGGCCCACTCCAGATGTTGTTGCTCTTCTTCTCGACTGAGTTGCCAATGCTCGCTCCAGCGCCAACCATGGGAGCATGGCTCGTGGCCACTCTCTCGTATCCACTGCCCGACTTCAGGATTACGCTCCAAGGCCACGGCACAGGCAAAGAAGGTCACTGGTATTGTGTATTCGTCGAATAGACGGAGCAGTCGCCAAATGCCGGCTCGGCTGCCGTATTCGTAGACGGACTCAGTCGCCAGGTCTCGATATTCTTTCCCAAGAGCGTAGTTGATCTCTGCCAGTCCCTCATTGCGTTCGTCTCCAGCCGGTTTTGAGTACTCGGAGCCTTCTTCGTAGTTGACTACTAGGTTCAGGGCTACCTTGGCATTATTAGGCCAGACAACTTTAGGTGGCCGCCGACCGTAGCCCACAAAATCTCGCTTCGGACCGGGCACGTCTCTGTCTATGAGTTCCATCTTCTGCCTCCTTGGATGAGCAGATATAGTGCGCACAGCGCACGCTACTTGTTTGAGAAACCGCCCGGACCCAATCCAGCTCTAGCGCGGTTGGCGTTGTCTAAAATCATCGGCAATCTCGGAAAACGTGGCCCAACTCACCCCGGCATGGCTGTTGAAGTGTTCAATCAGGCGTTCATGCATCAGGAGCACTTGCGGGCGGCCACTCACGTCTGGATGTATGGTCATGGTGAACACGGCATAGTCGTACTCACGATAGATCCAGTCAAATTGATCCCGCCACATCTGCTCAATATCGCGTGGATTCACAAACCCATGGCTGTTCGGCGACTTTTTAATGAACATCATGGGCGGCAGGTCATCCAGATACCAGTTGGCTGGGATCTCAACCAGATCCGTTTCTTCACCGCGCATTAGGGGCTTCATCCATTCTTCAGCAGGCTTGGAGTAATCAATATTTGTCCAGGTATCACCGACACGAACATAGTAGGGATGAAAGTCGTTGTGCATCAGGCTATGGTCATAGCGAAAGTCATGTTTGAGTAGCAGTTCGTTGGTAACGGGAGAAAACTCCCACCATGGGGCGACATAACCGGACGGCCGTTTGCCCGACTTTTCTTCGATCAAGCCAATGGTTTTGACTAGCACGTCTTCCTCTTGCTGCGGCGTCATGGCGATCGGATTCTCGTGCGAGTAGCCGTGTGCACCGATCTCATGTCCGGCCTCGACAATCATTTGGGTTTGATCCGGAAACGTCTCGATAGAATGACCGGGAATAAACCAGCTCGTTTTCATGCCATACTTCTCAAACAGCTTGAGCAGACGAGGAACCCCGACTTCACCCGCAAACAGCCCGCGCGAAATATCATCCGGCGAATCTTCACCGCCGTACGACCCCAGCCAGCCGCCGACTGCGTCAACGTCAATTCCATACGCAAGCTTAATGTCCTTTGTAGCCATCTTCCCTCCCTTTTAGCGATATGCTCTCCTCTGCCGGGACCCTAGCTCTGTCTTACGCCGAGTGTCAAGGAAAAGACCGGGGTTGCGTAAAGGCAAAAACTTTTCGACAGTGACCGGAAACCGTCAGCAAAAAACAAAGGAGGCAGGAGGAATGAGTATGAAAATAGAGAGCTTCCGCCAGACCGCTATTGGAATAGGGCTGTTTGTCTGCTGTATCGCTTCGCCTCTTGTCCAGGCAGGCGAAGTCCCAAAAAGTCCGTATGGCCCAGACGATGAAATCGGGCTGCTCAATGAATTGACACAAGCCCATACCTTGGCAATCTTGCAGCGTGTCAGCAGCGGCAAGACCTACGACCTCAGTGTTGATAATTTTGTCGGTATGCCCGGCCTTGCCGACCTCGGCCTGGGAGATCCCCCTTTTCACATGTGGCTGACTCATACACCGCGAGGGCTGCGTGTCGAAGAAATATCGCCAGCCGGCAGTCCACTCGGTCTCGCGCTATACGATGATGCGTATACCCTGTCGGCCCATACTGGCACCCATATTGATGCGCTGAACCACATTGGGCGTGGAGAGAAAATTTTCAATGGTTACGACGCCTCTACATATCTGAGCGATAAAGGCTGGACAAAAGCCGGAGCGGACAAAGTCCCGCCCATCATCACGCGCGGGATCCTTATTGACGTTGCCGGCGAGAAGGGCGTCAGCATGCTGCCCGACTCGTATGCGATTACGACCCAAGATCTGCAGCGAGCCATGAAAAAGCAGGGCATTAGCCTCCAAAAAAACGACGCCGTTTTGATCCGTACCGGGCGTATGACCGTCTGGCCTGACCCAAAAAAATACGTTCATAATGATCCAGGCATCACCCGGGAGAGTGCAGCCTGGTTAGTCGATCACGGGGCAGTGATCATTGGGGCGGACAATATGGGGGTCGAAAAATTCCCGATGGCTCAGGACAGTGTTCACGTCTACCTGTTTACCGAACGGGGCGTGTGTTTGCTTGAGCTATTATGGCTGGAAGATCTGGCCAAGGATCAGGTATATGAATTTGCATTTATTGCAGCCCCGATCAAAATGCGCGGCGCCACGGGATCTCCAATTCGGCCGATTGCGTTGCCAATTCAACCAGAATCTAAGAGCCAATAACAAAACTCCGTCTTCTATCGTCAGCCTGGATACCTGCTTGCGCAGGTATGACATAACGAGGACTGTCATTCCCGTGGAAACGGGAATCCAGGGGGTGGGGTGGGCGCGCTGACACCATGTTCCCGGCAGTTTTGTTATGCGTTCTACTACACATCGAGACGCGGGATGACAGATGCACCAAAGCGCTCCATTTCCTCCAGCATAGGATGGAACTGGAGAAGAAAAGTAGTGATGCCGATTTCTTGGAATGCACGAAACTGATCGGCGACATATGGAGGGGTGCCAACCATGCCAGCTGCTGTTCCGCCGTTTGTTCCAATATGGCCGACTGCATATCCGTACGTCCGAATCATGACAACCTTCCGATCAACGCCAGCAATCGGCTCTTCAAAGCGTAGACTATGCAGCCGGGCATGTTCGGCTTGCGCCGCTTGCAACGTGTCTCGACAGATCACAAACGCGCTGATGCCGAACTGCACCTCGCGGCCTTCTTCAGCCGCGTAGGCACGAACTTGCTCGACAAGCACTTTGGTTTCATCAACCGGACGTCCATTAATGAGATACACATCGGCCAGCTTTGCGGCCAGGCGCTGGCCAACGTCAGACTCCCCGCCAAAATAAATCGCAGGATGCGGCTTCCGAATAGGAGCCGGCGTCAGCGTAATATCGTTGATCTGATAATAGCGGCCCTCAAAACTAAAATGCGGCTGGGTCCACAGTCCTTTGAGGATGGTTAAAAATTCTTCGGAACGGACATAGCGATCATCATGCGGCATAGGCGGCAGTCCCATAGCCTCCCACTCCCGTTGCCACCAGCCGGTTACCAGGTTGAGTGAGGCCCGTCCACCACTAATCTCGTCGATACTACCGGCCATCTTGGCCACAACCGCCGGATGTTTAAAGGCCGGACGCACCGCAGGCATGAGTTCAATATTCTTGGTAATCGAGGCCAAGGCCGCACTTGTGGTCCAGGCGTCTTGCTGATCAAGCTCTGGGTCAAACGGATTAAATGTATGTTCGGCCAGCAACACTGTGGCAAAGCCCAGCTCTTCCGCTAGGAGTGTGAGTTTCTTTGTGGTTTCAAACGAGGCATCCAGGGTGTCTGGATCTTTTGAGATGATCCAGTTGCCATATACCGGAGACCAGAAGCCGAGACGGAGTTTGTCGTTTGCGCTACTCGTCATATTCGTTGCCATGCCACTCGCCCCTTCATGATGGTTATGCCTCAAGTGCAAGAAAATTGCCAAGCATAGTAGGACCGGCCCATTGATGTAACAACAATTTGTAGCTACATTTTAGCAAGTGCAGTTTGAGTGGGAGGAGGATAAGCGGCGGTCTAATTTTGCGAAGCATGGTGTCGATTTCGCGATTGCACCAAGTGTTTTCTCCGGTGTGACTGTCACCATACAGGATACGAGAAAAGATTATGGAGAGGTTCGCTTTACGACATTGGGTCAATTGGAGGGACCAGTCGTAGTCATAGCGCATACCCAGCGTGAGGAATCGATGCGGATTATCTCAATGAGGAAAGCCAATGGACGAGAATAAAAAATCTATCAAGCGTACACTCAGTCGATTAGACACCATGGCAGATAAAGATATCGATTATTCCGATATCCCACCCCTCTCACCAGAGATGTTCGCCAAAGCCATCGTGCGTAAAGGGCTCAAGCCCGTCTCGCACAAATCGCAGATCACTCTGCGTTTAGACACCGAAGTGTTGGAATGGTTCAAGACGCAGGGCAGGCGCTATCAAACGCGCATCAACGCTATACTCAAAGCCTATAAAGAAGCTCACGATAAGTATAAGGAGACAGCGTCCAAGGTATAGCTTGCCCATATAGAGATATTTATGACCTTAGGTGAAGTCCTTATAGACCCCCAGAATCGACTAGAGAGAAGAGAACGGCTCATCGATTCAGACCAGACCGCCAAACGCGCTGC
>CAUZQN010000161.1:0-6429 GCA_963581605.1 uncultured Binatia bacterium (SeqCode) | reverse complement strand
GATGAATGACCAGATGCAAGAGAACGTGGCGAGCAACTGAGGGAAAGCGCAGTAGGTCTCCGTGTGGGTTCAAGTGTCCCAGGATGCCTGCCGGAAATATGAGGGGCTCAGGTTCCAGCTGCTGATTGTAGAACCTCAGGCGCCATTATATTTTCGACGTTTATTTACGTAGGGTCCTTATCGATCGGCAGTCATCCGCAGGGCGACCCGTAAATGTTGGTATTTCCACTCCCCGTTTACTTTCACGTAATCGTCGTCATAGCGCAGAGCCAGCCACTTCTCCTCGTTGTTTTCGGCATACGTCCACGGCCCCATGATGTACCAAATGCCGGTGGCGCGATCTCCATTGACTTCGATTATGGGGTTCATAATGTTGTGCTGAGAAAAGCTGAACATTCTTTGGAAGTTGCGAAATAATTCGCGAATAGCCTCATGGCCCTCGGCTTTGCCGAAATCGTCACTTTCCCAGATAGCATCTGCAGCGAATACCGAAGCGACTCTGTCCGGGTTATGCATATCGTCACAGATTTCGCAGTAGCGGGCTTTGAGCTGTTTTATCGCTTCAATGTCTTCGAGCCGGGTGATGCGCTTTTCCAATTCTGACATGGCCATAGTGTCAATTCTCCTTTTGGTCAGACTGCTGATTTCATTCTTACTATACGGTTAGCTAACTCTGCCGCAGTGCCTCTTTGGGAATGTCATTGACCAGCCCCCGGATTCGGTACCTGTGCGAAAGTGAGGGGGAAGCCGTTAAAGTTCGACGTCCCCTTTATCACTGTCAATCTCTACACTTATGCGCCGACGATGAGGTGGAGCGTAGAAGGCGGCGACCGTGCCGGGGGCTTTATCCGGCTAGCTGTAACGCGTCTACCAACGCTTGAGGTACTTCGAGTGGGAAAAACCGGCTCGCTGCATAACCATAGTCCTCCCCACTCTCGTCAACAACACGAATGTACCCATGAGAGGCGGCTTCTTCATCCTGAATCACTCGGTAGAGTTTCCCTACCCCCAGTGACGCTTTATAGCTTTCATTATCGATGCAGACCGCGAAGTGAGATGCTCTCGTTGTTTTTCTTCTCATGGCTAATCCAGTAGAGGGAATTTGATCTTGAATTCTTTCCGCCCGATGCCATGTGCTTCATACCAGTGCATCAGCCGTGTGCACTGTGCTATCGATGAGACGGACGGTGGCAAAGCCTTTCATTTTTCTCCAACGACCTTTGCCATAGTGTTTCCGTAAACGGGTCCGATCACGAACCCCAGTTCCTCTCGCGATTGGTTCAATATTTCGGACCTCCCCGACGATTTCAAAATCCATCAAAGCTGAACCAGACCATTTCAGGCAGCACGTGCATGGGCACCTACTAGCAACTGCACCCCCTGCTCCAAGACTGCCACTGCCTGCGAGCGTTTCACCGTAGGAAAATCGTCAAGAAAGTCATCCAGTGTATGCCCTCCAGCAAAGTAATCTAGGAGCGCTTTGACCGGAACACGTGTACCCACAAAGACAGGGGTCCCACCCAGAATGTCTGGATCACGGTGTACGACGACGCCTTGATCTTTCATAGGGTCTCCCCAGTTCACGCCCTTAAAAGCTCGGCTTGGTCGGAAATGGAGTCAATTGGAGTTCGTGCGTCCAACAGGATTTGTCTTGAGTGTGGAGATAATAGTAGGCCTCAGCGATCTTCACGGGATTCATTACGACTTCAGGCCGCTGCTGGGCTATCGGTAAGGCGCGGGTGCCTGGAGAGTCGATGAGGCCGTCTATCACGATGTTGGCCACGTGCACGCCATGCTCGGAATATTCCTCCGTCAGCACCTGCGCCAGCGTGCGCATCATCACTCGTGGATAGTACAGCGACTGTCCCGTCAGTCGCTTTCGGCCGCGTAAGGACATCGCGTTATTAGAAATGAGGAAAGAGCCGGCGCCGCGCTCTCGCATGGCGGGCAACACCTCCTTGGCGACCAAGAACGGTCCACGGCTGGAGATATGCTGCGCGGTGTCGAACAGTTCGACCGGGATGTGTTCAAGCAATTCTTTCTCTGGCGGCAGGTCACGTCCCTCCAGGTAGCCCGCGTTGTAGACCAAGACATCTGGGTCACCGGCTTGCTCTCGAATCTGGGTGAACGCCTGTGATATAGAGTCGCTCGAAACCAGGTCCAGCTCGACAATCATGCCTTCGCCGCCTTGCTCTTGAATAGCTTCCTCCAACGCAGACGCATTGGCAGCATTCCGGGTCGTTAACACGACGAAGAAGCCCTCCTGTGCAAACTTTTGGGCTACGGCACCGCCGATGCCCCAACGCGCGCCGACGGGTATGTCACTGTCGTCGAGCACCTTACCGTGCGCCAGTTTGGTATTACGGCCATCGGACTGCCACTTGGATGTCGCCCCTATCACAACGGCGACCGGTTTACGGGTCGAGTTCATGTCGGATTCCTTTGCTCTCGTTGCAAGTCCCCCAAGCATAAGAAAGAATGGCCACATCCACAATGGCAAACAGGATTATCAGTGCAAGGACTGGGGCCGTCGGTTGGTCAGCTGCAGACATTCGCAAACGCTCCCTGTCGAGAAGAATTGTCAGTGTCTTCGCAACCCTCCCCGGTGTCACCGGACATCAGTTTTCCACAGCCACAGCGATCACGAAGAGAACCGCGTAGTCTTGCTTATTGCAGCCCTCAACCGGGGGCATCGGCCCCCCTGGAGTAACTGGAAATGCAGCCTGGTGCGCTTTCGCCGGCGAACACGAACTCGCACTCGTCGCCGGTGTATAGCGGGCGGAGCGACAGGGCAGGTGGGTCACATCGTACAGCGTCGCGCCGTCGTCCAGCTCCCAGTGCCTCTCGCCGTCCTTGTCCGCGGGATGCACAGTGAGCACCGTCATCACCTCACGGTCGCCTGTTACCACGTACTTGCCAGGAGGGACGGGGAAGTCTGGCTGTTCCATAATCAAGCCATGCTCTTCCAACCACCAGTCCGTGCTGTCGAATTGCCACTGGGCGGGGGCGACCGCACCGGCGGCCTTCAATTGCTCATAGTTTTTCAGCCACACGCCCCTCGGACCCGGATCGAGACGCCACAGCCCCCACGACTCTGCCCCGCTCCCGGATGTCGCCCCTGGATCACCCAACGCCGCGATGAACTGCGTCGGAATGCGCTTGAACTGCGTCTGGCCTTCACTTGCGGCGTCAGCCGACCGACCCAAGGCGGCCAGCATGAGCAAGCTCATCGCCAGGAGTGCGCGGCCCATCAGGCGCTGCGTTCTGCGCGTGGACGCCAACACCGTACCTCGCCGTGAAACTGTTCTTACTCTGCGTGTTCCGCGTTCTGAAATCATCGTTCGGGCCTCCTCTCCAGATAGGCGGGTATCTGCTTGATCACTACCACATCTTCGATACCTGGAACTAACTTGATAGTACGACCACATGCTTTGCAGGGTAAAGCCACTGATCAGAGTTCATGTCGGATTCTTTTGCCCTTGTTGCAAGTCCCCTAAGCCTAAGGAAAGGCGACCATATTCACAATGGCAAACGGAATTATCAGTGCAAGGACTTCCCAAACCTAGGATTTTTGGGCGGATGCCACGGACTTATAGGGCGCGAAGCCCATCCCTCTATTACGAATGCGGAGTGAACGGGTACACGTCTCCGGGGAATCGGTGGATGACCGCATATTCTACTAAGCCGGCGACCAGCGAACTCTCTGCTCTGGCGTTGTATCGTTCGGCAAGCAGACAGAAGGGACGTTGCAATATTATTCTCTTTATTCCGGATCTTACGTACCTCTCATTCAAGAACGTCTCCTAGCACTCTCAAACCGCAAGCGGGCGGCAATACGGTGCAGTGGCTTAGTTAGAACCACTAACAAAACTGCTCGGAGCAGGTTATCAGTACCCTGGCCCCTCCCCTCTGGATTCCTGTTTCCACGGGAATGACAGTCCGTGTTGTGTCATACCTGCGAAAGCAAGTATCCAGGCCTACGGGACAAGACGAAGTTTCGTTAGGCGCTCTTAGGCCGCTTTCTCATCTTTCTTTTGTTGCAGCTGCGGGGGCTTTCTCAGCGTTTCGTGCAAAGCATGTGCCTGCACTTTATAGAATGCCACGCGCTCCTCCCAAGTCTTGTCTTTCAGTTGCTCATGGTGCTCGTCGCGAATGCGGCGGGTCATCTCAACCGTCTTCAGTTTCGTCTCCTTCTCCATAGGTAGTTACCTCCCTCGGTGAATAAATTTCGATGGCCTTGTAGCCGTACTCTCGGTTGACAGCATTGAACAAACGGATCTTGTCAAATCGCACGATATGTTTGAAGTTCCAGCTCACCAGCATGTCAACCTCGGCTACGGTCGCCAGAGCGATATGGAGAGCATCATTGGAAAACTGGGCAGGGAGAACCTTTCTCTCTTCATAGAACGTGGCTAACTGGCGTACTTCATTTGTCAACTCTGCAAACTCCGGTTCCAGGGCAAGCAACTCAGCGTACTGTGCCCGGACTTGGTCCGGAGCTGGAACGATTTCGGCCGCGACAATCTCGGAGAGGACGGGCTTGAAGATAGCGTGAAGAAAGTCTTTCATCAGCCCATTCGACCACGGTGCAAATTCTTCGTCGAAGCACCCACCGATGACGGAAGTGTCAACGTAAACTCGTTGGACCTTCATGGGTGGAGCGTATCAGTTAGGCTAGGTAAGCTGCAAGATTTTCTATGCTCCGAAACCCTCTGCAACGTCTCCCCTTCCGATGGAGAAGAACAAGAGAATAATTCCAGTAATTCAAGAACGTCCCTCAGTCCTGCCCTACAGCAATGGTTCTGAAATCATGGTTCGGGCCTCTCCTCCAGATAGGCGGGTATCTGCTTGATCACCACCACGTCGCCGAGTGCCATGTTGAACTATGCAGTCGCCTTGCCGCAAATGCACAGTCTTCCCTCTGCCCTAAGCAACGCGTAACGAGATCGCACTCTGTGGATCCTTAATTTCCTGTAACTCGATCACATTGCCATCTGGATCGCGGCCATACGTGGTACGAATGAGTCCATCTTCAACATCTTGTGGCGGACAGTGGAAGACCATCCCCGCCGCCTTCAGGCGCTCGTACTCCGCGTCCACATCCACGACATCCAGGCAAATATGCGTAATACCATGATTGCACACCGGCCGCTTGGGATCGCCGGGCTCAGGCTTAGGGGTCTGATACTGAAAGAGTTCGATAAAGGCATTGCCTGCTTTGAGGAAGACTAAGCGGGCGGACGAGTCTTTGAGGCCAACAATTTTATCGACGACCTCTGAACCGACATCCCAGGCCATCGAGTGCATTTCCTGAAACCCGAGTAGGTCGCGATAAAACCGCAAAGCGCGCTCCAAATCTCCCGTTGAAATAGATGTATGGTGGATACCGCGTATCATAATGAACCTCCTTGCCTGGTGTTTAATCAACCTCTGGGCAACACTGCTAATAATGTGACAACTAACGCTGCGGTTAAGTGGGCGGCTAAGGAGCGAGGCGGATTTGCCGATCCATCTTCAACCCCTATTGAATGGCAACTTTTACTTTGTGGACTGAATTCCGCGCGGAGTCGAGTGGCTGCGATTTTCCGTCCCTGTCCGTCGCACGACTGATTAGTTGAAAGTGACCAGGTTTAGGTACGCGCCATTTATACCTGAACCGCTGCCATGACATCTTCTTTCGCGGATCCAACCGTGCTTGTATCCAGGTAGCGCCGCCATCAGTGCTGATCTCCACAGCCTTAATTTCAGTAAACGACCACGCCCAACCAGATATCTCTACGACAGAACGGGCTAACTTACTTCCCTCTTTAGGTGAAACTATGATCGACTCAGGTTCAATATGCCAAACTGGTTTGGTTCCGCCGGTAGGTGGATCGGGATCATTATAAAGCTGGGTAGTGAACAACCCTTCCGCGCGGCGGTTTGCAAGTTCCAAGCGGCACAGCCATTTAACTGAATTATGACCGTAATACCCTGGAACCACGAGGCGGGCAGGATAGCCGTGCTTCTCCGACAACGGTTCACCATTGAGGCGTGTCGCTACGATCACGTCCGCGGCCATTACAGACTCGATGGGCAGGTCTTTGACGTAATGCTCTTGAATGTCACTAACGTACGAGCCGATCTCTAGCGAGCCGAAATCCGAGCCAAACGCCCACATGTGCGTGCAAGATTCTCGAACGCCGACATCGAGGAGAATGTCTCTTAGGAGAACACCTTCCCAGTCGACGTTCGCGATGGTTCGAGTGGGAACGGTCGGCTCAAGTGGGTTACCCGCGCACTGATGAATTGTGCTGATCGTTCTCTCCGAGTAACGGCGCAGTTGTTCGTATCGGAGAGAAAGAGGCGTTCTAACCAGTCCGGCAATATCGAGCTTCCAATCGGATTTTTCGATTCGAGGAACACTTAAATGAGCAAGGACAAAGAGAC
>CAUZQN010000160.1:0-6447 GCA_963581605.1 uncultured Binatia bacterium (SeqCode) | reverse complement strand
GACCTTCTGGAATACGCTGATTCCTTGGGAGTACGACTACGTCGCGAACGTGAATCCTGCTATTCCGCATCCACGTTGGTCGCAGGCCAGTGAGCGCATCTTGGGGACGAGAGAAGTCCGAGCAACCCTGCCCTACAACGGCTATGGGGAATTTGTCGCCCAGCTGTATAAGACGTAAGATGGGGACGAGGGGGAAGGGACGAGGGGTTGGTTTTTACTTCCGCCTGATCGCTTTTTTAGCGCTTGCCTCCTGTTCGGTTCCAGCGGATCGTACGCCGGAGCTGAATCCCGACCCATCGCTGTTATACGCCGCACACGGCCAACCCGGCGCATGGTTTAACCCGTGGCGCGGGTGGAATAAGAGCTATACTGACCTGTTCCGCTGGACCGTGTCGCGCAGCGCTTATACCGGCCAGCGGCGCGATCCGCTCGATGTACCTCGGGTAGACAATGACGGCAGCTCGTTTGCCACACAAGAAAACTCGGCTGCCGTTACCTGGGTGGGCCATTCGACCTTTGCCGTTCATGACGGACCAGACGTATTTCTGACGGATCCGCACTTTGGCAAACGCGCCCTTCTGCCCGCGCGCCACCATCCGCCCGGTGTGCCTCTTGCAGCAATTCCGGACAACGCCTTCGCCGTGGTGTCCCACAACCACTACGACCATCTCGACGCGTATACAGTTGAGAATCTGCCCCAGACGGTCACCTGGTTTGTACCTCTGGGCCTAGGCAAATGGATCGAAAAAAAAGGACGGAAAGCCGTCGAGTTGGACTGGTGGCAAACGGCGCAACACGGCCGCTGGAAAGTGACCTGCGTTCCCGTTCAGCACTGGTCGCAGCGTATCGACCAGTGGCAGAATTCAACCCTGTGGTGCGGCTGGGTCATTGCTAATGATGAACGGACCTATTTTTTCGCCGGTGATACCGGCTATTTTCACGGCTTTACCGAGATCGGCAAAAAGTTCGGTCCGATCGACGTAGCCATGCTGCCCATCGGGGCGTATGAACCGCGCTGGATTATGCACTACTCCCATCTAAACCCGACGGAGGCGTATCAGGCCTTTCACGACCTCAAGGCGCGTTGGATGCTGCCCTGTCACTGGGGCACATTTCCGCTCACGGATGAACCAATAGACGAACCGCCGCGCGAACTCCGGCGGGTTGTTGAGCAAGCCGGCGGAACGCTCGAGCCGATTAAGATTTTTGCCATCGGCGAGCGGTGGGAGATTCCGGAAGGGCGGTAGGGGCGCAGCATGCTGCGCCCCGCCACTTATTGGGCAAACGTCTCAATCGCCTTTTGCACCGCATGGCCGTAGGTCTGGTCTCCTACCGGCACGGGATTGAGAATCGGCATCTGGATACCGGCTTCGCGAAAGGCAGCCAGTTGTTCCCGGCAGCGGGCAGGCGGACCGATCACTGACAGTTCATCCGCCATCTTATCCGTAGCCCCCTGCCCTCCACCGCCAACGAGTTTCGCCGCTTCGGCCTCAAACCCACTGTCGTGAAAAAGTTTGTTATAAAACGGCAGACCACCATAAAAGCCCAGATTGGCTTTTGCCGTTTCCATAGCGGCATCCATATCGTCGTGTATGCAGGACGGAATGCCGGTAGTGATATCGATGTCTGAAACCGGGCGGCCAGCTTTGGCAGCCCCTTTCTCGACTGCGGCCAAGGCGGTGGGAATGCGACTCTTGGGACACAGATACAGCATGACGCCATCGGCAAGCTCACCACTCAAGGCAACCGTGCCTAAAGCCAGCGCCCCAATATAGATCGGAATGTGATTCACAGCCGCACGCGGTTGCATGGCCATGCCGGGCAGTTCTTTGCCAGCCGCCATGTCACGGATCGCGCCGATATACTGGCGCATGAAGTTGCGCGGCTTTTCCATTTTTTCTTGGTATAGTCCTTCAACAATGGGCCGGTGACTCACCCCGAGGCCCAAAATCAGCCGGCCGTGCGAGGTGTCATCGATGGCGATGGCCGTTTGCGCACACAACGCCGCGTGGCGCAAATAGATGTTTGCAATCCAGGTACCGACCTTAATCCGCGAGGTGGCCTGGGCCATAATCTGGCAGTTGATCAAAGAATCGTTCATAAATTCCGGTGAAAAAATCGCCTCAAACCCGGCCGACTCGGCACTCTTGGCCAAGTCTTGTAACTCCGGAAACGTGAGTCCGGACATATTAGCGGCAACCACTCCGATACGGGCCATAACATTCTCCTTTTTTCTTGTGATAGGAACACCTGAGTGCGGGGCGTACTGTATCACCTCGCTCCTCAAAGACGAAGACATGAGGGAGGCTCGAAACAATGGCACAGACTGCAACCGTTACCATTGTTCGTGCGAACGCTATCTGGACCGGCGGCACTGAACCGAAGATGCTCTACCGCCGCGACCTCGTCATCGAAGACGGCATCGTGGCCGGCATCGATGACGAGTACAAGGGCCATGTTGACATCGAGATCGACGCGACCGGCTGCCTTGTGGTACCGGGACTCTTCAACTGCCACACCCACGCCGGGTGCACGCCGCACGCACGCGGGTTGTCTGAAGATCTCGATATCCCAGACGCAGGTGCGTTTTACCACAGCCTCATCCCCGTCCTCGGTCTGGCCTATACCGAGCTCAGCCACGAGGAATTCGCCGCCATCATGGAGTGGGACGTGATCGCCATGCTGCGCGGAGGCGCGACCACGATCGTCGAGGAGAATTTCGGCGGCGCCGACATTTGGATGCAGCTCGTGCTCGACGACCCGGGCGATGTCGAAGCCGGCCTTGCCGCCGGACTCAAGCTATACGACGAGCAGCATGGCCAATACGGCGACCGGCTGCGTATCCATTTGTCGCCACACGCCCCGGACACCGTTCCTGAAGATATTCTGCGCGAGTCTAAGAAAGCAGCCCAGGAGCGCGGGATGACCGTCCACCTCCACCTTGCGCAGCATCTGGCTGAAACACAGGCCATAGCGGAGCGACACAGCAATCAGACTCCGGTGCAGTATCTTGCGAGTATCGGCTTTCTGGGGCCCGAGGTGCTGGCCACGCATGTCTCGTATGTCACTGAGCAGGATATGGATGTGATCGCGCGCACGCGAACCAACGTCATTCATTGCTCCTACCGTAAAGCCAAGGAGGGTTTGAATAGCCCCTACTGGCAGTTCGTCGAGCGCGGGGTGAACGTGGCGCTGGCGACGGATTCTTTCTCGCACGACTTGATCGAGGATCTAAGGCTGGGGGCGCTGCTGGGCAAAATCAGTCAGCATAAAGTCGGGCTGCCGCACGCGCAGCACCTTATCACCAGCGCGACCCTCGGTGCGGCGCGCGCACTTGGTCGGCGGGATCTCGGTCAGCTCGAAGTCGGCGCCCGTGGCGATGCGGTAGCCATCGATCTGTCCAGTCCGTTTAATGCGCCCGTGTTCGATCCTCTGCGCGCTCTGGTGTACTACTCGAGCGGGGCGGATGTGAAACATTCGGTGGTCGACGGACAGCCCGTAGTGTTGAACCACAAGGTGGTTGGCTCGGACATGGAGGTGGTTAGCAAGAAAGCGGACGCCGCGTGCCGACGGATCTGGCAGTTGAGCGCCGAGCGACAGGCGCTGCCTGCGGGTATCAGCTACACCGACCCCGGATGGCCTGAAGACGGCTAGTACGGGTTGGCAGAAGTTTCTCTCCGGTTCCGCTTGCCGTCATTCCTGCGTAGGCAGGAATCCATCCCCCGGCGCTGCACTGGATTCCCAATCAAGTTGGGAATGACAGGGGACGGCGGGAAGGACAGGCTGAGGGAGCTTCCTTGCGGATAGCTGGGGAAGAACTTCCGCCGCAGTGTACGAGGCATATGATCTGACGTTTGGGCCGTGTCGCACACGGCAGAAGTCTGCGGTGCGTTATCCTGGTGCTCTTTCCATAACACCACAGAATTCTCATCTTACACTATAAATTCTTATATCTATTCCTTTCTTGCCTTTTTACTCTATTTTCGTTAGCGCTACTCCATCCTAGCGACGGTAGTATCTGGGGCGTTGGTTGGGATTGATGGCTTAGTGGTTGAGGTCGAGGTCGATGTGGCGCTGGGTTTGCCACAGTTCACGACTGTAGGCTTACCCGAGGGTGCCGTCCGGGAAAGTAAGGACCGCGTACGCTCTGCCATCAAAAATTCAGGTTATGAGTTTCCCACGCGCCGCATTACGGTCAACCTGGCACCTGCGGACGTAAAAAAGGAAGGCTCGGCTTACGATCTGCCCATTGCGCTCGGCATTCTGGCGGCTGAAGGCTGGCTCACGAAAGAGCAACTCGCCGCACACGCCATTTTAGGCGAACTCTCACTCGACGGGCGGGTCAAACCCATCCATGGCGCGTTGCCGCTGGCCGTATGGTCAAAGACGAGGGGCTCAAGGGCTTAATCGTCCCAACCGAAAATGCGGCGGAAGCCGCGGTTGTCGAAGGCATTGAGGTCTTTGGGGTTTCGACCCTCAGCGAGGCGTTTCTACTGCTGAATGGCGACCAGCCCCTCAACCAGACAGTCGTGGACCTCAGCACGCTCTTTGCCCAGCACTCACATCATGATGTCGATTTCAACGACGTGAAGGGCCAAGAGCACGTCAAGCGTGCGCTCGAAGTAGCGGCCAGTGGGGGACATAACGCCCTGCTACTGGGCCCGCCAGGTTCAGGCAAGACGATGCTGGCCAGACGCCTGCCAACCATTCTGCCCGCCATGACCCTGACCGAAGCCATTGAAGCGACCAAGGTGCACAGTGTCGCCGGCGTCCTCGACGGCAACGCCCTGATTGCCACCCGGCCGTTCCGGACTCCGCATCACACCATCTCGGACGCGGGTATGATCGGCGGTGGCTCGGTGCCTAAGCCGGGCGAAGTATCGTTAGCGCATCACGGCGTGCTTTTTCTTGATGAGCTACCGGAATTTCGGAAGAATGTGCTCAAAGTCCTACGCCCACCACTCGAAGATGCCCACGTGACGATCTCGCGTGCAGTCGGGTCCATTACCTATCCAGCCGACATTATGTTGGTGACCGCCATGAATCCGTGCCGCTGCGGCTACTATGGCGACCCAAATCACGACTGCACCTGCTCGCCGCAACAAGTCCAGCACTATCGAGCCAAGATCTCTGGCCCACTCCTGGATCGTATCGACATTCAAGTCGAAGTGCCTACTGTCAAATATAAAGAGCTGAGTGATAAAACTACGGGGGAGGATTCTGCGACGATTCGGACCCGAGTAAATCAAGCCCGCGAGATCCAACTGCAGCGCTTCAGAGAGCGCAAGATGTTCTGCAACGCCCAAATGTCCAGCCGAGATATTCGCACGTATTGTCAACCGGACCCGGCCGGCGAAAAACTCTTAGAGCAGGCCATGCAACGCCTCGGCCTCAGCGCCCGCGCCTACACGCGTATTCTCAAAGTCGCCCGGACCATTGCTGATCTTGCAGGTGAAGGGCAAATCACTAGCGCGCATATTGCGCAGGCGGTGCAGTACCGGGCGTTGGACCGGGGGTGAAGAGCTATGTCCCGCAAAGCCAGTGCATGTTGGTCTTTGTCCGTGGGGGAAATGTCCTGCCCATTATTCTAACGCGGCGCCATAGGGGAGAAACGATTTTGGGGCGGACGGCACTCCTCTGTCTCAGATGAATACCTCTACCGAGACGTGAAAGAACTCCGCCAATTTCTTTGCCTGTGCTTTACTGACAGCCCGCTTGCCGCTGACGACCTCAGACGTCAGACCGCGCGACCCGCCAAACATGGGCAACAGGTCACGCTGTTTCAGCTCCCGTTGCTCCATCAAGTAGTGGAGCATCTCGTGGGGGTTGGTTTGTGGAAGCGGGTAGTGCGTCCCATCGTATTGTTCAATGAGACCCGCGAGGAGGTCGAGCAGCCGCTCTTCCTCCAGAGAGAGGGAGTCTTCCTCCTTTTCCATGAGTTTATCGGTCTCGCCCACAAGTCGGTCGTACTCCTCCACGGTTTCAATCTTGACGGGAAGAACTTTGGCTAACAGGCGACCATATTTCCGCTGGTCAAAAGGAGGATTTGTGCTCATTTCCACTGCTCCTTATCGTATTCTGCATAAGTCAGGATCGCTAAGATATATACGATCTGCCGCCGATAATTGATTCGGGCGATCAGCCGGTACTTGTTCCCAGCGATATTGAAAACCGTTCTTCGCCCGACAACGTCCGCCTGGGGAAATACGCGCTTTACCTCAGCGAGTGTCTGCCACTGTGCATGACGGACAATTACGTACCACCTCTCCAAGCTGGGAACTGCATCAGAGTGCTTCTTGCTGAACTCACGCAGACGACGTGGTGTGATCACTCGCACTTCCCTATGCTCTCATTTTGAGAGCATGCAGTCAAGGTCGGGCCGGTTCGGCTAAGGGGTCTGTTTTCGAGGACGGCCCTTGGGTAACGGCGCTACTCGCCGCGAGAGGC
>CAUZQN010000159.1:0-6495 GCA_963581605.1 uncultured Binatia bacterium (SeqCode) | reverse complement strand
CCTGCAGGAGCAGATTGACCAGCTCATCAAAAAAAGCGGTTATGAAGAGGTCTCGCTCCTCAGTTTGAGTACCGGAGACTACAGCTGTATCAATCCGCTGCTGCGCGCCATCATGAATCGCTTCTCAGACCTCAAAGTGTCGGTCTCGCTGCCATCAACGCGCGTCGATGCCCTCTCGCCCCACATCCTTGAGGAAATTCAGCGCGTGCGGAAAACCGGCTTTACCCTGGCCCCCGAAGCCGGCTCACAGCGCCTGCGGGATGTCATTCAGAAAGAATATCAAGAAGAAGAGCTGCTTGAGGCGGCTCGTCTTCTGTTTAGTTTGGGCTGGAAAAGCGTCAAATTATATTTCATGCTCGGACAGCCGACCGAAACCGAAGAGGACCTGCTGGGTATCGTGGACCTGTGTCGCAAGGTCTCGGCTGTTGGCAAGCACCAACGCAAGGTCACCGCCAGCGTGTCCACCTTCATCCCAAAGCCGCACACCCCGTTTCAGTGGGCGGCACAAGTAAACCTAGAAGAGACCGAAGCTCGACAACGGCTCCTGCGCCGCGAGCTGCGGCGGTATGGTATTCAATTCAAATGGCATGACGCCCGGATGTCCTTCCTTGAGGGGGTATTTGCCCGAGGCGATCGTCGTCTTGGTGCTCCGCTCTTGACTGCGTATCGTCTCGGCTGCCGGTTCGACGGTTGGACAGAGCAGTTTCGGCTCGAGTTGTGGCAGCAGGCATTTCGCCAACACGACATTGATCCTGACTTCTACCTGCGCCGTCGCCTCCTGGGTGAACCCCTGCCGTGGGACCATCTGGATAGTGGCGTGACAAAAAAATGGCTCCAACGCGACCTGGCCAAAGCCTTCGAGGGCACGCTCACACCGGACTGTAGCGTAGAGCGCTGCTCCTATTGCGGGGCATGCGACTTTAAGAGCGTGCGGAACGTAACCTACCACTTGAATGGAGCAAAAGGGGCCGACCACAGAGGACCGGACGTCGATTCGTGGGCGCGGGATACATTGCCCGAGCACAACGCCTGGGGCACCCGGCAGTGGCAGCTGATGCAGGAGAAAAAAGTTCAAAGTTCAAAGTTCAAAGTTCAAAGTCGAGAGTCAAAAGTCAAAATCCAAAAGTCAAAATCCAACCCCGAGGCGCTGAATGAGGCGAATCTCGAATCGATACCCCTAGCCGAGACGCACCCAGCACCGTCCCTCTCCCCAGCTCCCCAATCCCCTACCCCGGTTTCAGGCAATGCAGACGAATGGCTCGCAGGCGATGCAAATACCATCGCGGTGAGCCAAGGTAATGAGCGCCAGGCGGTAACCCGCCTCAGGTTGAGCTATAGCAAGCTCGATATGGCGCGTTTTCTTGGCGCCAAAGAGGTGGCCACACTCTTTGCGCGCTCTTGTCGTCGGGCGTGTCTCCCGATTGCGTATAGCCAAGGCTTTCACCCTTTACCCCGAATCAGCTTCGGCCCTGCCCTGCCGGTCGGTATGGAAAGCGAAGAAGATTTTCTTGATATACTGCTGAATGAGGAGATCCCGGCAGAGGAGTTGCAGCACCGCCTCAATGCCGAGCTTCCGAGTGGCTTTCATATACATAAGGCACAGGCTATCGCCCTTGATCGGCCCAGCGTGGATGTCTGTATAGCAACCCAGCGCTACCTCGTCGCACTCGATACGCTGCCTGAGGACAAGCGGGATCCAATATTCCTGGCGGAGCGTTTAAGCGCCTTTCATCAGGCAGAAACGTTTCCCATGCGCAAACGGACCCGGCATCGCGAACGGATGATAGACGCCAAGCACTTGATTACTGCCCTGGCCCTGACAACGCCGTCAACACTGACAGTCGAAGTTGCCATGACCGATACGGGAACGCTGAAGCCGCATGAATTCATCGGGGTGCTGCTCAATTTGTGTGTCGAAGACGTCAAAGTCATGCGGCTCACGAAAACGGCCACCCAATTTCATCCAGACCCCTCAGCACCAGAAGAATACGAAGAAGGCAATGAAGAAGACAATCAAAACAAAAGCGAGCTGGAACAGCTTCCAACAACAGGTTAATGCTCGTGCGCCACAGCATCATTATTAATTCGACTCCCCAAGAGGCCCGCGTTGCGCTGCTCGAAAACGAGACGCTCGTGGAAATTCATATTGAACGCGCCCAGCAGCGCAGTATTGCCGGTAACATCTACCTCGGTCGGGTCAATCGTGTCATGCCCGGGATGCAAGCCGCGTTTGTTGATATCGGACAAGAGAAGGCGGGCTTCATTCATGCTTCAGACGTGTTTGGCGGCCCATTGCCTGAGGGCATGTTCGACGATGCAGACGAATCGACCCATGACGAAGGAAACCCACTGGACGAGTTCGACCTTGCAGATCTCGATGCCGAAGAGGTCGAAGAGGTCGCAGAAGGCGAGGAAACCGAGGACAGTCTCCGCTCTCCCAGTGCGGACTCGGTCCACACAAACGGCCGGCGACGACGATCTCGTTCAGAACCACGCATTCCGCTCCAGGACAAGCTTAAAAAAAATGAAGAGATCCTGGTCCAAGTCGCCAAAGATTCTATAGGCACCAAGGGGCCACGGCTTACCGCGCATTTATCTTTACCCGGACGACAGCTCGTCTATACGCCGACGATGGACCATATCGGAGTGTCACGGCGCATTGCAGACGGGAAAGAACGTAGGCGCCTCCGAGAAGCAGTCCAAAGCCTCCGCTCCGCAGAGGGCGGCTTCATCGTACGCACTGCGTGTGAAGGACTCACCAAAAAAGAAATTCACGATGATATGAAATTCCTGCTCAAACTGTGGGGCAGGATCACCAAAAAACGGGAACAGCACAGCGCACCGGCCCTCGTCCACGATGACATGGATGTCATATTGCGTATTATTCGCGACCTGTTCACTCCAGATATTAATGAAATCATTATTGATAATGCGAGCGATTACGAACGCATCAATGAATTCATTGCGACATTCATGCCGCGCCTGACAGACCGGGTGAAGCTGCATGACCAGCCGACGCCGATCTTTGAGCACCACAAGGTCGAACAACAAATTACCAAGGCGCTCGAAAGACGCGTATATCTCAAATCCGGCGGACATATTGTGATCGACCATACCGAAGCGCTCACGGCCATCGACGTGAATACAGGCCGCTTTGTCGGCAAACGCGACCAAGAAGAAACCATGCTGCGGACCAATTTGGATGCGGCAACGGTCGTAGCCGAACAGCTGCGGCTACGCAATATTGGCGGGTTGATTATCATCGACTTTATCGACATGGAGCGCGCGGTCAACCGCAACAAAGTGACCGAAGCCTTCCGGACAGCCCTCAAGAAGGACAAGACCCGGAGTAATATGCGGAAAATCGGCGAGCTGGGTCTGGTTCAAATGACCCGCAAACGAACGCGCGAAAGTCTACAGCACCAGCTGTGCGCCCCGTGTTCCTATTGTGACGGGCGAGGTCAGATACAATCCGTTCCAACCACCGCCTATAATCTCGTTCGTCAACTGCGCAAAGAAATAGCGCTCCAGCCGAACGCCCAGGCGGTCACTGTCCGCGCCCATCCAGAGGTCATCACCTTTTTGTACGAAGAAGAGGGAGAATGGCTCGACGATCTTGAGACACAGCTGCGCACGCGTTTCTTTTTTCGCGTCGTCTCGGATTTCCACGCCGAACACTACGAAATCGAAGTGACAGAATTCCGTCCAAAACCACAATCGAACCCCGCACCCAAAAGAGCGCGCCGAGGCAGAAGAGCGACGCCCAGAAAACGACGCGCACCAAAGCGGGCGAGCCAGTCAGGAGAAGCCGAGTCTAGCACTGACGCAACCTTGATATAATAGAGGAGAGGGGGCTGGAGGCATGCTTGTTGACGACTTACGCCTACTCGCCCAGGATATCTACGACACACCCCGCAGCGGCTTTGACGAAGTCGTCTATCAACGGGCCTTTGAGGTTGGTCTGCGTTTGCGCAATATTCCGTATGAGTCACAGCGCGTCATCCCGGTCTTTTATAAAGGCTTCCATATTGGAGAAGGCCGGCCCGATCTTGTTGTAGGGGAGACGTCCACCCGGATAGTCATCGAACTCAAAGCCGTAGAAAGCGTCGGCCACAAGGAACACACTCAAATCGAGAATTATCTGCAAGTACTTGGTATTCCCAACGGCTTGCTGATTAATTTTTCGCAACCAACAAAATCAAAGCCTGCCCGGGATACCATCGAGTTTATTGAGATCCCCGTAAAAGAGGAGGCCGCACCATGACGGATCTAGAGACACGCGTGCAAGCACTTGAGGCTCAGGTGCAAGAACTGCGCGACCGGACCGAAATTCAAGAGCTGCGTTTTCGCTACCATATCGCCGTGAACGAGAAGACACCCGACATGATCAAGGATCTGTTTACCGCAGATGGGGAAATCGACTTTGCACACCTGGGCAAAGCCAGGGGACAAACACAGGTCAACACTTTTTATCAGCAGGCACTCTCCGACCTCGTCCCGTTTGTCAAGCAATTCATCCACAACCATGTGATCATTTTAGAGGGCGACACCGGCACCGGCCTGAGCTATCTAGAGGCCAAACCGATTTTTAACGGAGAAAGCTTTTTGGTAGCGGCCCGATTTGACGATGAATACATCCGAGAGAACGGCCGGTGGAAATTCCGCAAGATGACGCTCGTGCCCTTCTTTATGGTGCCGCTGCGCGAGGGTTGGGCCGGAGAAGACAAGATCAAAATGAGACGCTAGTGTTTGAGGTCAACTATTCCTACCAGCTTCCTAGTCGGGCATAATCAGCTTCGCGACGAATATCAGCGCCAGATAGACCGGCAGCACGCTGGTCACAAACGCGCCGGGAAAACACACAAAGGTACAAATTCTTTGATAGAGGTGCTCTAGGCGATGCCGCGCCGTCAGCGCGAAATAGCCGCTTGAGAGCAAGAGATAGAGGCACAGTCCTTCGGGAATGGACAGAGGCAAGATGCCGCCACCCGTCCTCGCAACAGCTATGACACTCAACCCGATGAGCAGCAAGACGCGCAGCTGCCGTGCGTGCCAGCGGGCAATAAAATCCTCATTTACGTGCGATATAGTATCGATGTAACTCATAGTATGCCCCCAGCGCTGCTCCACCATACGGAGACAGCTGGATTGTCAGATCATGCAAACTCCTCATCATACTATCGGCCTGCTGTAGTGCTCTCTCTGACTGAGCAGACTACACCTTTCTCTACTATCGGAAGATAGGCGGGGATATTTAGTGACGAACGACAAAAAGGGGCGGAAGCAGACGCTTCAGTGGAAGCGGGCGTTTCACTCGAGACAGGCAGGGACGACACAACCGTCCTACTGTGCCCAGGCGGGGAGCGTATTCGGATCTGTCTGGCGACGAACTTTCTTCTTGAGCGCTTGGCGTGTCTGGTCCAGTTTGAACAGTTGCTGATTGTATTTTGCCAGCTCTTGGGCCGGAACTTTAGCACGCACCTGTTGGCGGTACTCTTGCCATAATGTGTCGAAATGCTGGTCAACGTCGTAGTATTGCTCATCTAGACGCGCCAGGTCGGCCTCACTCAGGCTATGCTCTTCGGCCGGATTCTTTTTCTGGCCCGTGTTGGTCGTGTCTGTCTCTTTCAATTTTTTGTTCCGCGCCGGCAGATTGGTTGGTGGATTGCGCGAAGCGCTCGGCTCAGGCGAGCTCGAACGTCGGGCTATAGATTCGAGCGGAAGTTTGAGAGTGCCGTCCACACTGACCTGTGTAATACGTCTGACATCTGCCTTACGGAAACTGATTGCGCCATAGTCTGTATAGATTTTGATTGTCTGGCCTTCGTCCACATAGCGACGTGTCGTGACCTCGCGCTTGTTCGCTAATTCGATGACATATTCGGCGCGTACGCTTATCGGAAACAGCACGCAGACACTGAAGCCCCAGGTACACACGAAGATGAATATCTTTCTCATAATGCCCATAATGCCCTCTCTCAGCACAGGTCTCGGCTCGCCTAGTTCTGCATAGCAGTGTCAACCCACGACAGAATGCGCCAGGGATGTCCGGCCTGTATGCCTAGTTCTGCCGACCGACGACTGTAGAGAAGGGTAAAAGTTCCCCCCGCAGCGGTTGCACTGGTTCCACGGACCATGACCGCGCCGAGGACATAGTTGGTTCCAGCCGTGTCGAGGTCGCCGTCCACAAAGATGACGCCCTTATACCGCATATCACCGTTCATCCTGAGATTGCCGGTGACATACAGGAGGCCGTACTGGCCGTTCGGTGGCATCGCGTCGTTATTGTTAAACGTGTAGGTGCTGCCAGGCGCTATATTGATATACGTGAAGCCTAGGGGAGGCAGATCATTGTTCAGGTCAGCTACTGTCGTATCAGGCGAGTCGAGGAGTTTCTGATAGGAAAAATCGTCTAACCCAAGAAATTCTTGGAACGTTGGAAACGGATTTAAGTTCGCCGGGCGACACACCAGAGGCGGGGGGGGGTCCGGTACA
>CAUZQN010000158.1:0-6529 GCA_963581605.1 uncultured Binatia bacterium (SeqCode) | reverse complement strand
AGTAAGTCAGTGAGCCGTCTCTGACGTTTGTGTAGGGCGAGCTCACGGGCCGAGACATCTGTTAGGCCGTTAATCGTCCGCAGGTGATCACGCATGTCATCATATGTGTAATGATGCAGATTGCCGCGGAGTCGATCTGCGTGGCCTCGCAGCAAGACCTTCTCATGTGGATTGATGCCTCCCCAGCGGACCTTGGTTTTACGAAACAATCGCAGTCGATAACCGGGATACCAGCCTCGCCACCACCAACGCCCCAAATAACGCACCAGGCGTGGGACGTAGAATCCATCCACCGCGGGATCGTCTCGTTGTAAGACGGCTTGAATCTCATGTTGAAGGGCCGGGGCGACTTCCTCATCGGCATCAACGTTTAACACCCACTCGTGGCTCGCCTGGGATAAGGCAAAGTGTTTTTGTTCAACATAACCCGGCCACGGACGCTGAATGATCCAGGTGGGATAGCTACGGCAGATCTGGACCGTCTTATCGCTGGAAAAAGAGTCTACAACAATAATCTCATCGCACCACTTCACACTTTCAAGACAGCGGCGTATATTGCGCTCTTCGTTAAAACAGATAATGCAGCACGAGATGGGACGGCGATCCAGTCCACCGTTGTGCGGGGCAACCGCCTGCTGGGCACCTGTCAGCTCAGCTGGAGAGAGCGCGGAAACGGCCGGTCGCCGCTTCGCACGCCGTTTGGCATATTCGCGGTCTTTCTGATCGCTTAGAGCCAGGATTTTTTTGATCAAGCGTCGTCGCTGGGGGGGGGAGGGAAGAGGTGAGCCCAGATAACGGTAGAAGAAGAAGAGACGTTCCGTCAGCCTGGCTCGCTGACCTAAGGTCCGGTCAAGCTGGACGAGATTTTTGATGCGGCGGCGCTGAGTGATATTTGCTTCGTGCTTGACACGGTCCAGATCAACCAGGCAAAAGCGCCAGGTGTGATCGGCGTTTTCTTCGACTAAGAGATTGGCATCTCGCAGGTCGCCGCTATACAGCCCGGCGGCGTGAAAAGACTGGACGAAGTCGGCCAGGCTGCCAAGAAACGTACGTCGTTGGTGGGCCGACCAGCCGACAGACCGCTCCCGCCAGTATGTCGAAAGTGGTGGGTAGGGTAGTGCCTCACTGACGTAGAGACTTTCCTGCACCATGCCGGCTGTGCGCTTTTCGACAACGGCGAGCGGCTGTGGAACGGAAAACCCGTAGGTTTGTAATAACCGCGCCCCGCGCCAGGACCGGCGGGCGGGAGAACCGTGCATGATCGCATCTGCCCGACGGCGCCAGCGGTTAATCCGGTGGTGTTTGACGACCACGGAGTGCGTGTCGTGAGACAGCACTGTAACCGTCGTCCCAGCATCTTTTTTGAGAATACGAGACATTTTCCAGAGTGTGGGTTCTTGGGAAACAAGATCTGCTACGAGCTGGGTATCCAGGTTGGAATGCACAATAGTTGGCATGGATGCACGCACGACCCACCGCTCCATTACATATACCCAAGCTCGGTCAAGCGTTTTTCGACTTCCGCTTTTTCCGCCTCGGTCATGATCAGCCCTGGAGTGGCCGCCAGCGGGCCGTGTTGCAGGTCTTCAATCCGACGCTGCAGCATCTGCGCCACTTCCGGATGCTGGGTGGCGAGGTTGCGCTGTTCCGCAGGGTCGTCCGGCAAGTAGTAGAGTTCTGCCGGCAGGTGAGGGTTGTGGGGCGCATAAATATATTTCCACTCGGACGTACGCCAGCCGACTCGTTGGTCACGCTGATCTGAACGTATCCGTAAAAACGCCTCCACATACGCCTCAAGTCCAAGCGGGGTATCATCCAACAATGCAGGTTTGAGGCTCTGGGCGTGAATCTGACTCGGAACCGGAATGCCGACAAGGTCTAACACTGTGGGTAAGGCATCGATCTGCCGGGCCAGTTGGGAAATCTGCTTTCCCGCCGGTAAGGATAGGGCCACCTGCCCATTCTGCCCATTGCCGAGCATACTAAAGACCAGCGGAACGCGTACCAGGTCTTCGGATACGTCCATTTCATGGCCTTCACGTTTGAGCGTCTTGCGGCCGGCCAGATCGCGTATGAGGCGATACAGCCGATACTGAAAGTCGGTTTTTACCACATGTTCGCCATGATCGCCGTGAATGACCACGAGCGTATTGTCCGGCAGAACGGCCAAGAGCCTGGCCAATTCAGCATCCAGAGAGGAGAGTGCTCGTTCGTACCGGTTGCGACCAAATCTACGACTCCGAAAGGCCGGCAGAATATGACGATGGTGGTGGAGCTCCCACAGATGCAAAAAAAGAAACCAGGGTTGCCGAAACTCTTCGTTTTGCAAACGCTGGCGAAAGTCGGTACCCCAGGGAGTAGACAGATACGCCGCTCCTTCACGGAAGTGATAGGTGTCGAATCCGCGATTGAGATTGGTTTCCGGGAAAAGCGGTCCACTCACCTCGGCGGCTGTGTAATAGCCGTGGTCGCGAAAAGCTTCGACTAAAGAGGGGATGTGAGGGTTCAACTTCAAGCCAAAGATGGAACGCAGACCATGCACAAAAGAATAGGTGCCGGTCAGCAGACTCGCCACGCACGGCGTGGTCGATGAGGCAGAAGAAATGGTTTGGGTACAGGCCACGCCGGAGCGAACAAGACGATCTAATGTTGGTGTATGGGCTCCCCGGTCTTGACCCAGCACGGCATCTGCGCGCAGACAATCAATCAGCAGGAAAAGAATATTCGGTCGAGACATGGCGGCACGCTGAAGCTACACGGTTTCTTTGTAATCCAATATCTGCTGCGCAGTCGCAAGCACTTGGGTTGGTGTAATACGTTGCATGCAGGCCCTATTGATTCTGCACTGTCGGACATAACACGGGCTACAGGCGGCCGGCCCGCATTGTACAAAGTCCTCTGACCCCCACGGGGCTGAGCGCAACGGGCTGGTTGCCCCCCAAAACGAGATCACCGGCGTGCCAACCGCCGCAGCAATATGCATCGGACCCGAATCCGGCCCGATCGCAATCCGAGCCCGTGAAAAAATACCAATCAGATCGCGCAAGCTCGTTCTACCGCTCAGATTCGTGGAGGTTGTTTCCGTTGTTTCAAGTGCCGCTGTTACGTCTGCGGCAAAGTCCACCTCACTCGGCCCTCCGATCAACACCGTGCCCATACCATACTCTTGCTGGAGGTTTCGTGCCACCTGGGCGGTTGCGTCAGGAAACCAAAACCGGCTCGGCCAGCGCGAGCCCAGAAAAAATGCGGCAAAAGACCGGGGCGTATCAGCCAGGAGTCTCTCTACCTGCTGTTTCTCATCCGCACGGAGGCGCAAATCGAAATGCACCCCATCATCGGGCAAGCCGAGGGCATCGGAGAATTTGAGGTATTGCTGGAGTTTGAGCGAAAAATCGGGCACGGGTGCAATGGTATGGGTGTTCAAGAGCCAGTTGCCTTCTTTGGTGTTGTGTCGATGAAATCCCAGTCGGACCGCAGCCCGCGACCACACGCTGACGAGGCCGCTCTTAGCGTGCCGCTGGAGGTCCAGCACAAGGTCGAATTTTTTCCGGCGGATGCCTTGCAAAAAGGGCCAGAACTGCCGCGCGCCTTGCGCACGGTCATACAGCAGCACCTGGTCGAGAGCCGGGTGGGATTCGAGCAGCGTGGCTGCCGCCGGCTCAACCGCCCAGGCAATGGAGGCGTGTGGGTATCCGCGCCGTAGGCGCGTGAGCAATGGCAGCGCGCGCGTCACATCTCCAATCGCTCCAAACAGGACGATGAGAATGCGCTGAGGCGGTGTTGAAAAAGAAATCTGAGTCACAGGCAGGTGTCGTTTACGTGGTACTCGGCATGTCTCGGGCGGATTGAGCATGCCCCAGTCATGCCGGCAGTGCCCTTTTGTCGGCTCTTAAACAGGATGTCAAGGTCAGTTCTCTGCGAATTCCTTCGATAAGACTCGACAGGACAATATTTCCCGCGCAGAAGTGGTCCGAGGGGCGATCAACTTGTACATCGAGTCAAGGCATAAGGAAGAAAAGGCGGAAGCTTTTGGACTATGGCATTCGCGAGATACAGACGGGCGGCAGTATGAAGACCGACTGAGGGACGAATGGGAACGCCATGAAGGCCGTTAACGAGGCAACCGTGAAGGCTGCCTGGACTTGGGGCAGATCAACGGAGACAACCGCCAGCCGGCAATAGGAAACTTCTATACGTCGATGGAACTGGACCAGTTCTCGTAGTCGAACCTGTCACTTCGGTCACCACGGTCCCCCAAGAGGGTGTTTTGAAACTCGCGGGACACGTCATTGCGAGCGTAGCGAAGCAATCTGAGCGGGCCAAGAGATTGCTTCGTCGCCTCCAGCTCCTCGCAATGACACGTTTTCTCCCTTTTTCAAACACCCTCTATTAGGCTCAGCGAGGGGAACTGCTGTCCGACTTGATACCTGAGAGCCATCGGAAACCCGCTTGCGCGCCTCATTCGCTGCAACGATACAACTCAATCATCACCCCGATGAGCAGCCAGCAGCACGCCCACCCCGTCATGCGCGACGAGCGGACTAAAGAGCGCATACAGGAGCAGGCCGGCGGCGGCCACCCCTTGGCCCAGCAAGAGCGAACTCGGCCAGTGCGACGAGGCTGGGAGCAGGGCTGCCGCGCCCGTGCTCGTTTGCCCTGTCCGCGCCGGTTGCCCGACTAATTGCCAGGTCGCCAAGGTGAGTAAGGACAAGGTTAAGAGCAGCAGGCCCCATTGCGGCAGCGTGGGAATCCCCGGCGCCAGCACGGTCACTGTCACCGTCGCCGTCGCCGGCTGCGGATCCGTCGTGTCACTGGTCGCCGTGACCATAAGCACGATCGGCATCGTCTGATCAAATGCTGTCGTTGTGTTCAACGTTGTGACGATGTCCACACTCTGCAACGCGGTCAGTGTCCCCAACTGGCACGGAAACGGGGTGGTACATGCCCCGTATTCGACACAAACGTGAACCCTGCGGGCGTCGGACTGGTGACGACTACATTCACCGCTGGCCCTGGCCCCAGATTCGTCACCGTTGTCCGATATACCAGGACGGGAAGAGGCGTCGGCGTCTGCGCGACCGCCTCCGCCGGGCTGAGCAGCCTCTCCAGCGGCCCCTGCGCCATATGTAGTGGGTTCTGCTGAACCACCACCTGGACTACCAGGTCAGCTAGATCTTGAACGGTGTGGGTTTCAGCAGCACCGCTGGGGTTGAAGCTGGTAGCGCCGGCATAGGTAGCGGTGAGGGTCTTGTTGCCGGGTGTGGTAGACGTAAGCGTGCACTGGCCCGCGGCGACCGTGGCGCTACAGGTATTGCCTTCGCCGTCATCGACCATGACTGTGCCGGTGGGCGTACCGCTGCCCGGGGCATTGGCCACGACCGTATAGGCGACAATCACGGCCTGGTTCACATCTGAAGGATCCGGAGCATCCGCGGTGATCGTCGTTGTGGTACCCGCTTGATTCACTGTCAAGGTATCGTTGGCCGTGCCACTATTGCCGGAGGACGAGGTCAGGTCGCCGGTGGTGTTGACATGAGCGCCAGGGGTCGTCCCGACGATGTCGACCTGCACGGTGCACGTTGACCCGGGGTTAACCGTCCCGCCGCTTTAGGAGATAATACTCGCCCCTGCAATCGCTGTAATCGTCCCGCCTGTACACGTGGTGGATGCATTTGGCGGCGCTGCTACTACCACACCAGCCGGCAAGTTGTCCGTAAAATCGAGGCTACTGGCTGCGACAGCGCTGGCCGTATTATTATTGAGGGTGAACGTCAGGGTGCTAACCTGGCCAACGACACTCGAATCGGGCGCAAAGACCTTGGCAAACGTCGGTGCTGGCTCGATGGTGAGACTGGCAGTCGCCGGGCCACTCACTTTGATGCCACCTGCAGAGAGATCGCTGCTCGTATTGGGGAAAGTTCCAATCGTGGCTGTTGCGGGCACTAGAAGAGGAACGTTAATTGTGCACATCCCGCCGGCTGGCAGCTCGCCGCCGGTCATGCTGAGAGACGAGGTGCCAGTTATCGTGGAACCCGTACCGCACATGTTATTGAGCGGCAGGCCGGTTGCCTCCAGGCCCGTAATCACGGCGCTGAGGTCGTCGATGAAGGAGAGGCCAGTCACACCAGCCGTTGTATCGAGATTCGTGATAGTGAAGGTCAGCGTCGGTGTCCCCGTAGCGGTACTGGGACCGTCAAACGTCTTCGTGAAGGTCACCTCATTGGTCGTGAGGTCATCGCTCGCCGGATCTCCAGTGATGCCCAGGCCGTTAATTGTCCCAGTCACATTGCCCGTTGTGTTGGTCACTGTGCCAGGTGCGGTGCCGGCTGGCACAGTGAGAGTGACGGTAAACGTACACGATGCTCCAGCCGCCAGGCTGCCGCCGCTGAAAGTCAGCAGCGTGGTGCCAATCAGCGTGCCGCTGCCGTTACACATCCCCGCAGGTGGCAGGGTTGTCGCCGCAAGGCCGGTCAGGGCGGCATTCAGGTCATCGGTAAATCCGATTGCTGACGCCGCATTGACGGTGTCT
>CAUZQN010000157.1:0-6536 GCA_963581605.1 uncultured Binatia bacterium (SeqCode) | reverse complement strand
AGCGATACACGGTGAGCAGTCAGCCCTTGGCAATCAACAAAACAGCTGACAGCTGAAAACTCCACAGATATGCAGCAATATATTCTCCTCAACCCTGGTCCGGTCAATGTCTCTGCCCGCGTTCAACAAGCCCTCGTGCGCGGCGACTTGTGTCATCGGGAAGAAGAATTCTCAGACCTCCTTGTTGCCATCCGGAGCAAACTGCTCCGAGCGTTTGCTCCGGATGGCTATACCACCGTGGTGATCAGTGGGTCGGGTACACTTGCCGTCGAGGCTATGGTCTCATCAGCTTTGCCGGACGGCAAAAAGCTTTTAGTGATTAACAATGGCGTGTATGGCGACCGGATGCGCCAAATGGCAGAGGCGCATCGCATTCCTGTAGTGGAACTCACATATGGCTGGGCCGAACCGCCGAACGTGGACCAGATTGCATCGACACTCAGCCACGATCCCAGTATCGCCGCAGTAGCCTTGGTCCATCATGAGACGACAACCGGACTGCTTAATCCTGCGGCCGAGATCGGAGCCGTAGTACGCCAGGCTGGCCGGCTGTTTCTCCTTGACGCCGTCAGCGCCCTTGGCGGAGATGATCTTGATGTCGCCCGAGATGCTGTCGACCTATGTGCGTGTACGGCAAACAAATGTATCCAAGGGCAACCGGGCGTGGCATTTGTCTTGGTCCGTAATGAAGCCATGGCCGCGATGGGAGACTATCCCCGCCATTCGCTGTATCTTCATCTGCCGCTTCATTGGGAAGCGCAGGAACGTCGCAGTGTCCCATTTACGCCGGCCATTCCAGCCTGGTATGCACTCGATGCCGCCCTGGATGAGCTATTAGAGGAAACGCCCGCCGGCCGGGTGGCGCGTTACCGCGCAGCGGCCCAACTCCTCCGAGACGGCTTTGCCGATCTTGGGCTCGAATTTCTGCTGCCCCCCGCATTACGCTCCAACTCCTTGACCTCTCTCCTTCTCCCTCCCGGAGCCTCCTACCGAGGCTTACACGATGGGCTCAAACAGCGTGGATTTGTGATTTATGAGGGGCAGGGCAAGCTTCGGACCGAGGTGTTTCGAGTTGCGAATATGGGTCACCTGACTTCCGAAGATTTTCAGCGTTTTCTCGGTGCGCTCAAAGACACGCTGTCGGGCGAAAGAGCATGAGAGCATGAAGGCCATTATCCTAGCCGCTGGAGTTGGAAAGCGATTCAAAGAAATCACCGATCAGCGACCCAAGTGTTTGATTGAAGTGCAGGGCAGCACGCTGCTGGAACGGATCCTGGTTGCCTTGGGTGCGGCCGGAGTGCCTGAGGCGGTTGTGGTGATTGGCTACCTGGGTGAGATGATCTCTCAGGAAATTGGGGATGAGTGTGGTGGTGTCCGCGTTCGCTACATCCAGAACACACAATATGAGAAGGGCGCTATTTTATCCCTCTGGAGCGCGCGCGAGGAGTTCAACGACGACGTCCTGATCATGGATGCCGACGTTCTTTTTCCGGTGCGCTTGCTCAAGCGGCTTGTCCAGTCTGAGCAGCGCAACTGCTTTTTGCTTGACGCGAGTGCTGAAAATACGGGAGAAGAGCAAATGTTACTCACGCGTGAGGGGCGCGTGCTGACTATTATCCGTGGGGGTTCTGGGGATTACGATTTGATTGGCGAGTCAGTCGGTTTTCTCAAAGTTGGGCGCGATGATGCTCCGCTCTTGCGCTCTATTCTTGACGATTTTGTTGCGCAGGGTAGAGAGAGAATTGAACATGAGGAAGCCTTCCCCGTATTTCTGTCTCAACGCTACGTCGGCTTTGAACGGGTTGATGATCTGCCCTGGACGGAGATAGATTTTCCGGAAGATTTAGACAAAGCCGAGCGCAACATCCTGCCACAGATTGAGACGCTAGACCAAGCGGATCGAACAGCATGAGCCATGCCTAGCGTCTCTCCAGCCCCGCGTTATCTCATCGTAAACGGCGATGACTTCGGTCTGTCGGCTCAGGTCAATGCTGGCATTTTGCACGCCTATCGCAGCGGCATTCTGACTAATACCAGCCTGATGGTGGCTGCCCTGGCCTGGGAGGAGGCGGTTGAGATTGCCAAGTCTGTTCCCAGCCTTGGGGTCGGGCTGCACTTGACTCTCGTTCAAGGGAAAGCCGTGCTCCCGCCACGGTTGCTTCCTTCTCTGACGGATAGTGCAGGGAATTTCTCTCACAACCCGACGCTTTCGGGGCTGCGCTATTTTTTCTCAAGGCGCGCACGGAATGAGGTTCGGGCCGAGTGTCGGGCGCAGATCGAGCGTTTTCTGGAAACTGGGCTGCCGCTCTCCCATGTGGATGGACATGTGAATATTCACATGCATCCGGTGGTGCTGGATGCCCTGCTAGGGCTGAGTGAAGAATACCGGATTCCCGCCATCCGTTTAACGCGAGAAGACGTGGGGTGTAGTCTGGGGCTTGATTCGAGCCAAGTCTTACGAAAACGCTGGGAGGCGTTTATTTTTTCACACTTGGCCCAGGAGGCTGAAAAGAAACTGCGTCAAGCCGGGATTCGGTATCCTGACTACCTGTTTGGACTGCATCAAAGCGGAGGCCTGGATGAGCGCTATGTACTCGGACTCCTGCCACAGCTTCGAGACGGAGTGACGGAGTTATACTGTCATCCGTCTTTTTTGCCGTGCCCTGAAGTGCAGCGCTGGACGCCAACATACCGAAGGGATACTGAGCTGGATGCACTGACGAGTGCTGCCGTACGCGAGGCTATTGCCACCCAGGCTATCGAGCTAGTGAACTACCGAGACTTCTCGGCACTAGAGACTTAGCCGACGCGGACCATCCTGCCGTCTTTTTGGACCCGAAACGTATATTCTTGCCATTGAACCGTATTCCCACGTAGGCTGGCACACCAGATAATAAAGGAAATGATGTCTGTCAGGGGAATCAGTATGAGTGCGGCCAGGGGAAGGCGAGAGCGGAGAAAAGTCACGTTCATAATCGTGGCTGTGAGGAGTCGTACCCCAATGACGCTGCTGGAAAGAAGAGCCAGTGCTGAGGACGTCCAAAAGCACATCAGCCCAATGCAAGCCCATACCGTCCCGTAGGTCACCACCGTACCAAGATGCCCGCTTGGCCTGCAGTTCCGTTGTGTCCGAGCCCAGCGCAGCTGATGCTGAAACAAATCCTTGAGTGAGGCTGCATCCGGGTGGGTTTCAACAACAGCGGGGAGAATGCGGACTTTGTAACCGGCCTGGGCAATGAGAAAGCCCAGATAATAATCGTCAGCAAGATAGTCGCGCAGAGCAGCAAATCCACCGATGGCCTCAAGGCTGTGCCGTTTTAACGCAATCGTTGCGCCAAAGGCGTACGTGGGCTGCTCAACCTGGCTTGCGACGATGACTTGAGTCGTAAACGAGGTGTTGATCATGAGCGATTCGAGCAGAGCCGGGAACGGCTGGATGACGCCTGCCCGGTAGACACAGGTCACCAGGCCCACCTCTGGACTCGTGAGTGGCGGGATAATAGTGGAGAGATAATCCGGCTCGACGGAAACATCACTGTCAGTAATCACAACATAGTCGTGTTTGACCTGTTGCATGAGATGGTGCAAGGTGCTGACCTTGTAGTTCGTCCCAATCACGTCGGGCTCGATCACCAGGGTGATATCGCACTGGGGGAAGTCGTGCTGGAGTTTTTTGACTATGGAGATAGCTGGATCGTCAGGATCACGCACCCCGCACACGATTTGAAAAACCGCACAATCAAGCTGACAAAAGCTGGCGAGATTGGAATAAAGGTCGGGAGCGGCCCCTTTGAGTGGTTTCAAAATGGAAACCGGGGGTAAGGAGTCTCCGTCAGAAGCGCCGTTCTGGAAAAATCGCCACGCTGCGTACAGCGCGAAAAGATAATATGCGAGTGCACTGATAAGAAGACCGACCAAGGACCAGAACACAACGACGGACATAGGGTATAGAGAGGCTCCCCTCCTCGTAGGGAGGGGGAGTATGCGATAGAGTAAGGCGCTAAGCGGCGGGCACGGAGGCCGTGTCCGCAGAAGACGTGTCCGCCGTTGTGTTCATCGCTCGACGCTTGCGCATCGAGCGAAAGAAGTCTTTGCCTTCCTGCCACATGCGGTTGCGTTCTTCCGGGTCGCGCGCCATTTTTTTGACAGCCTTAAAGATGTAACTCGGGCGCAGGTAATAGGAGCGGTAAAATTTCTCGAGCGTCTCAAAAATCTCCTCTCCAGACAGGTTTGGATAGTTAATCACACACTTCTGATAGCCGGACTCACCGACCAGATCGTCCGCTTTAATATAGCCGTTCTCGAGTACAAAATCGTAAAATGCGGTACCAGGGTAGGGTGACGCCAGAGAAACCTGAATGGTTTCCGGATTCATTTCTCGCGCAAAGCGCATGGTCTCCTGCATAGTTTCACGGGTTTCGCCGGGCAAACCCAAAATAAAAGTTCCGTGTATTAAAATACCGACCTTGTGACAGTCTTTGGTAAAGCGGCGTGAAGTTTCTAAGGCAACGCCTTTCTTAATATTCTTGAGGATTTGGGCATTGCCAGACTCGTAGCCGACCACAAACAACCGCAGTCCGCCATCTTTCAGCACCTTGAGCGTTTCGTAATCGACATTGCCGCGCGCGTTGGTCGACCAGCACAGCCCGAGAGATTTGAGTCTGGTGGCAATCTCACGTGCCCGCTTGGGATCGGCAGTAAAGGTGTCGTCATCAAAAAAGATCTCTTTCATGCCGGGAAAGAGCCGTTTCATCTCCTGGACTTCTTCCATCACATTCCCAACGGAACGGGTACGATAGGAATGCCCTGTCGTCACTTGCGGCCACAGACAAAAGGTGCAGCGGGCCGGACAGCCGCGCCCGGTGTAAAGGGATACGTATGGGTACTGGCAATATGGGCTGTTGTATTTGCGGAAGTTAAGGTCGCGGTTATAAATCTGGGTGACAAAGGGGAGTTGATCGAGCTCTTCATTTGTCAGCGGTGGACGTTCCAGGTTGTGGGAGATCTGTCCGTTTTTGCGGTAGCTAATGCCTCGAATGTCCTTCCAATCCCAGCCCTCAGCGACCTCATTCATAGAGTAGTCAAATTCTTTACGAGCGGCGATATCGATCGCTTCCGAAATTTTCAGGGTTTTTTCTGGTTCAGCTGTGGCATGACCACCCACAAAAGCAATAGTACAATTGGGGTTCTTTTCTTTGATCATTTCTGCCGTACGAGCATCCAATGCGACAGACGGCGTGCTGGTATGCAGAACAACAAAGTCATACTCTTTGGCAATCTCAACGGTCTGGGCTTGGGTTATCCCTTCGGGTGGGGCATCCAAGACGCGACTGTCTTTGATCATCCCCGCTGGGTAACACAGCCAGGTGGGATACCAAAATGACCAAACCTCGCGCGTTGCCTGGTAACGTGAGCCTGCTCCGCCGTCAAAGTTTTCATACGCAGGCGGATTTAAAAACAATGTGCGCATTCGTAAATCTCTCCTTCTCGGTCTGTCAAGTCGGTATAGCAGCAGAGCTACCTTCTCTGCTTTGTCTCAGACCATCCCTCCGGACGAAAGAATCATTATACACGTGAAAACGAATAAAAAAAGCGAGCACAAGGAGTTATGCAACGCCTAGGATGCCGACACTTTTTGCGGAAAGAATGAGTACCCAGCCCGGGTTAAGACGAACAGGCCAACCATATTGTACACTGCCTCGCGCGCCCGCCTGAGAACCATGAGGGTCAGGCCGGCCCCTTCCCCAATGCCAAGCAGGCCGCACAGAAACACGCCTCCGACTTCACGCACCCCCAACGCGCCAGGAATGACGAGGGCTGTAGCGGTGACGGGTTGAATCATGCTTTCGATGATGAGGGCGTCCATCCAGCTGGCTTCTGTTCCGATAAGGGCGAAGAAGACGTATATTTCCACTGCGCCAAACACCCAACCGAGAAAGTGATACAGGCTTGCGGCAACGAAATCTTTGGCATCGCCATCATACAGATGAAAGAGGTGCTCATCGATCTGCTTAGCCCGTCCTTGCAAGCGTTCCAAGCGACTCCAGCGCGGAAATCGACGTCTCAGCCAGTCGACACATTTTTCAACGATCCCCCGTCTTTGCCAGCGGACTAAAGCCATAATGAATCCATACGCAAGCGCGAAGACGCTGCCAAAGATCCACCACGCATGGTAGCCAATATCCATCCGGTACAGGAAAAACGGCAAGCCAAGCACAATAAAGGCAACTTGTGACACAGTCAGCGCAGTTTTCGCCGCAACAACGGAAGCAGCACCAACATCGGCTGTCATGCCATATTTTCGCAGCAGATAGACCTTCACGGCTTCACCGCCCATATTGGCGGTTGGTGTCAGATTATTAATGGCCTCGCCAGCCAGCCGAGTTAAAGAGAGCTGCAGGAGCGAGAGGTGGACAGCATTGGCTCGGTTGGTCGGGTTGGTCCGGTTTGCCATGGTACAGCCCCAGCCCTTGGCATCGAACAGGGTGACACAGCTCTGCGGAACGAGGAGAAGAGGAGCCAACCAGCCAATAGAG
>CAUZQN010000156.1:0-6613 GCA_963581605.1 uncultured Binatia bacterium (SeqCode) | reverse complement strand
CTTGCGCAAAACGTCGAGGCTCGGGAAAAGCGTAAAACGTCTGCCCCGGAGAGCGCCACTTTCGGCCAAAGGTTTCAACCAGTTCCTTTTTGATCGAATAGGCAAAAGTGAGATTCACCTGCTGTGCCAGGACGGCCACCACTAACGCTTCAAACAGAGTCGGACTGGATGTGATACGCAGCCCTCGAAATCGTATAGCACACTGCGCCAGAAGATCGTCTTTACGGGCCAGCCGATAGAACGGCTGGAGATCGAAATCGGTACACAGAATGTGGCGGAGTTGGACCGCAAACTCTGGCCGTTTGAGATCGGTCTTTGCTGGCCCGGTCAGTGCGACGTGAAGCTGCGGTTTCGCCACTGTGCCTGTATTCGTTACCGTCGCCAGGGCTAATTGTCTGCCCACTGCTAACAGCCGCCGATAGCGATTGCCGTCAACGATGTCAATGAGTTCGGTATCAAATCGTAGGAAACGGGCGACAGTCAGGTCAAAAGAATAGGGCGCTTTGGGGCTGATGGTGAAGGAATGGACCATAGCGCTGCGCCCAATCTCCCTCTTAAATTACTTCCCCTTCTCTGAGCGTGGCGACGTCTTCCCATGAATAATCGAGCAGTTCAGTAAGAACGAGTTCCGTGTGTTCGCCAAATTCCGGGGCCGCCCCTTTGGGGTCACCTGGCGTTTTACTCAAGCGCACGGGTACCCCCACAACCTGGGTCTTACCGAGGCGTGGATGGTCGTAATCGACGATATACTCGTTGGCGGCCATCTGTTCATCCTTGAGCAGGTCAGCGATAGTGTTCACGATAGTATAAATGAAATCTCCGCCCTCCTTGAGCGCTTTCATCCAGGCGTCCCGAGGCTGGGATGCAAAAGCCGCGTCCAGAATAAGAATCAAGTCTCTTGCGTTCTCAGCCCGACTGTCCATGGTTGCAAAGCGTGCGTCGTCTAGGACGTGCTCAACACCCAGAACTTTGCAGAAATCCGACCAGTAGCGATCCTGTTGCGGCATGGCCAGACAGATCCACTCGCCATCCCCGCATTTGTAATGGTTCCAGAGTGGGCTGGGCGCGGCTGCACGCGGCATGCGTTTAAACTCTTTGCCTAAGATTGTTTTACACGCCACGTTGAGTCCCTGCAGCGCGGTCATACTGCCAAGATGAGAAGTATCGACTTCTTGGCCCACGCCGTATTTGTCGCGGGCGAGCAGAGCTGCCAGGATACCATAGGCTAACATGATAGCGCCCATCTGATCGGCGATGCCGCCGGCAATGCTGAGTGGTTCCATATCCGGCTCACCAACTGCGGTCATGATGCCCGAGCGGGCCAGACCCATATAGTCAAACGACGGCTCGCCAGAATCTGGCCCAAACGGGCCGTAGCCAGTAGCACTGGCGTAGATGATTTTGGGGTTGTATTTGGTAAAAGTTTGATAATCGAGGCCGAGTCTTGCCCCTACGCCCTTGCGAAAATTCTGGACAAAGACATCGGATTTTTCGATCAATTTGTAGATAATTTCCTTTGCCTCGGGTTTTTTGAGATCAAGGGTCAGACTTTTCTTATGCCGATTGTTGGCCTCGAAATAAAAATTGGGGCCGCTCGTCGCTCCCACCAATGCCCCAGCGATGCTGAGGACCCCACGGCCTGGGTCGCCTCCCACTCGTTCTTCGATCTTGATGACTTCGGCGCCCAAGTCAGCCAACATCATGGTTGATACAGGCCCCTGCTGCCAAATTGTCCAGTCTATGATGCGGACTCCATCTAATGGTCGATTCATAGCTTCCCCTCCTATGGAATACCTGAGGTGAGCGGACTGTAACACAGGCCGGGCTCAGAACAAAGGAAGCGCATCGGTGAGGGCAGGTAATCCGAACGAACGTTCACTCCGTTTACTCTTGCCCCGTCACGCAGAAGACGGTATAGAGAAGCGGTTTACGAAACACGGGAGTTTACACAACCATGCGTATTGATTTTCACGTTCACACCACCCGCGGCAGCTCCGACAGTAACCTGGATCCCTTTGGCATGGTTGATCAGGCTCAGAAAGTCGGCCTTGAGGGCATTTGCATCACGGAACACGATAACGCCTGGGTGGATGCGGAAATCGAGGACTATGCGCATGAACGTGGGGTCACTTTGTTTCTGGGCATTGAAGTTACGACGGAATGGGGCCATGTGGGGACCTTTGGCCTCGACCGCTATATTGGCGGTATTTATAAGGTTAAAGAACTGCGTCGCGTCATCGACGACGTCGATGGCTTTTTGATTGCCAATCATCCGTTTCGCTACAAGCTTGATCCGCGGTTTCAGTTCATCCACAAAACTCCGCCCATAGACCTGGACGATCCGCAATCGGGCAGTAGGGCGCTTGAACTGTTGGAGTATATGGACGCCATCGAAGTCGTCAACGGAGGCTGCTCAGAAGAAGAAAATCGCTACGCCCAAGCGGTTGCCGAGCTTGTCGGATGCAAGCGGGTTGGGGGGAGTGATAGTCACTCGGCAGGCTCAATCGGTTGTGCGGTGACGGTCTTTGAACGGTCCATTACGACGACACGCGAGCTGATCGATGAATTAAAGGCCGGGAACTATCAGACTGGCCAGGGTCTCAACACCGGTCAGATGCAGCTGTTTCCATAAGAGCGTGAACCTCGGAAGCATGACGATGCCATGACACCACCAAAAGCCTTAACCATTGCTGGATCCGATAGTGGCGGGGGGGCCGGCATCCAAGCCGACCTCAAGACTTTTATGGCTCGCGGGGTTTACGGCATGAGTGTGTTGACCGCGGTCACCGCCCAAAATACGCTTGGAGTCCAGGCTGTCGTAGAACTCGCGCCTGACTTTGTCGGCCAAGAGTTTGACAGCGTCCTCAGCGATATCCAAACCCATGCGGCCAAGACCGGCATGCTGGCTTCAATTCCGCTTGTGGACATAGTGAGTCGGAAGGTCGAGGAGTATGCTGTCCGTCAGCTCGTCGTCGATCCCGTCATGGTTGCAAAAGGGGGTCAGGCCTTGCTGCGCGAAGAGGCCCAGCAAGCACTTACCGAGAAATTACTACCGCTGGCGCTTATTGTGACACCAAACCTGTTCGAGGCGGGACTGCTTGCTGAAATGGATGTCCATGATCGTCCGAGTATGGAAGAGGCGGCTCGTCGGATTAAAGCCTTAGGCCCAGCGTATGTGGTAATCAAGGGCGGCCATCTCGAAGAAGAGGCCTGTGACCTGCTTTTTGATGGGACGGTCTTTCGCGCGTATTCGTGCCGGAAAATCGAAACGGTGTGTACCCACGGTGCTGGGTGTACTTTCTCCGCAGCGATTACTGCCGAGCTCGCCAAAGGTGCAGCGGTGGAGGACGCCGTCGCTCAGGCAAAGGATTTTGTGACCCGCGCGATTACTGCCGGGTTTCGAATCGGGCAGGGGCATGCTCCGCTCAATCATCAAGTTGATCTGATTGATTTGGCACAATAAGGTGCTCATTCCAGCCTTGCGCATCCCATCTGCGCCTTGTGGCCTGCCGGGGCCTCAGATGCAATACGCGTGGCATATTCTACGGCGGCATATTCTATGGATGGAGTTCCCAAAACATCTCCGGCGAAACGGCGCCCTGAAAAAAAGCGGACGAAAGCCTCCGCACGGCCGGAACCCCGTTCCGAACAACAGGTTGGCTTGCGCCTGCTAGAAGACATTGCTGCTCTGCTGTGTCGATCCCACGATCTGCAAGACACTCTCCAGGACATCACAAAAATTATTGCACAGCGGATAGGCACGGATGTCTGTTCTCTCTACCTCTTAGATACAAAAGGTGAACGGCTGACCTTATGGGCGACGATGGGTCTGGACCAGACCGCGGTCGGTAAGGTGAGCATGCATAAACATGAGGGCCTGGCTGGGCTCGTGGTCGAGCTAGGCGAGCACGTTGCAGTTTTGGATGCAATGACGCATGCTCGAAATAAATATTTTCCAGAAACCGGGGAGGAACGCTTCCATTCATTCCTCGGTCTGCCCGTGATCGAAAAACGCAACATGCTCGGCGTGCTCGTCGTCCAGAGTCGGAGCCGCCGCCGCTTTTCCCGCACTGAGATTCGTTTACTCAAAACGATTGCGACCCAGGTCGCCGGAGTGATTGTTCAAGCCCGACTGCCGGAAAAGCTGGAAGCTAAAGAACGTGAACGCCAAGACTACCGGGCGCGCATGCTTGAAGCCATCATGCGTCCCAGCGCGTACGAGCGCAAACGTGAGCAACAGACGCAGGCAAAAGGGCGCACGAGTCGTCTGCGCCTCACCGGGGTGGGTGCTTCGCCCGGAGTCGGATCTGGTCAGGCACATCTGGTGCATCCGCCTGTGCGTCTTGACGCACTCGAAGAGCGCCATCAGGACGATCCTGATGCAGAACTCCAACATCTGTCTGTGGCTATCGAGCAGTCGATCGCAGAGATTGATGCATTGAAAGAGCGGGTGCGGGAACGCTTGCCTGAGATTGATCGGGCGATTTTCGACGTCCATCGTATGATGCTGGAAGACCCGGAGTTTGTCGGAAAAGTCGAGGCCCTGATCCGGCAACACTATGCGGCGGACACCGCGCTCAAGAAGGTGGTCGAAGACTATGTCGAAAGGCTGGAGCGCGCAGGCAGCGAGCACCTGCGCGACCGGGGGACGGATGTGCGTGATATCGGCCAACGGGTGCTGCGCCACCTACTCGGCCTTGAGGAGAAAATCGGACCAAAAGGCGAGAACTTGATTCTTGTTGCTGATGAACTATCCCTGTCTGACCTGTGCCGCGTAGATCACAGCCAGCTCAAAGGGGTGGTGCTGGCCAGCGGGGGGGCTACCTCGCATACGTCTATTCTTGCGAAATCATTTGAAATCCCAACCGTCGTTGGCGTCGAACACGCGGCATTGATCCAACAAGGCGACGCGGTGATCGTTGATGGAAACGCCGGAGTAGCCTACGTGAATCCCGGCGCCGAAGTCGTGCGGGAATACAGCCGTTTTGATCGTCAGTATCGTGCGTTTAATCGTAATCTCGAAGAGATTCACGACCTGCCGGCTGAAACGCTGGACGAGGTGCGCATCACACTGGGGGCTAATGTCGGGTTGCTGAGCGACATCGACTTTGCCCATCGTCATGGAGCGGAAGGCATCGGGCTGTATCGGACTGAAGTCCCATTTCTCACGTATAGCGGTTTCCCCAGCGAAGAGGCCCAGTTGGCACTGTATCAACGGGTTTTGACTGGGATGAAGGGGAAACCGGTCACGATCCGGACCTTAGATCTCGGGCCGGACAAATATCCTTCCTATATGAAGCTTCCCCAAGAAGATAATCCATTCTTAGGCTGGCGTTCCATTCGCATCTCTTTAGAGATGGCGGATCTCTTTAAAGTCCAACTGCGGGCTATCCTCCGAGCGAGCGTGCATGGGCCGGTCCACATTTTATTCCCCATGATATCCAGCGTCGAAGAATTGCTCCAAGTCAAAGAACTCTTGGAACAAGCCAAGGATGAGTTACGTCAGGAAGGCAAGGCGTTTGATCCCTATATGCCGATTGGCATGATGGTCGAGGTACCCGCAGCCGTCTGGTTAGCGGATCGTCTGGCCCAAGAGGTCGACTTCTTTAGTATTGGTACGAATGATTTGATTCAATATCTGCTGGCGGTTGATCGAAATAACCGCAAAGTGGCCTCTCTGTATGAGCCCCTCCACCCCGCTGTGTTGAAGGCGATTGCTACCACCGTTCAGGCCGCCAAACGGGCTGGCAAACGGGTGAGCCTGTGTGGGGAGATGGCCGCTGACCCGCTGTGTACCTTGCTTTTACTTGGGATGGGGCTTGATGAACTCAGCATGGAAGCCTTCTTTGTGCCTGTTATTAAGCGTGTCATCCGTTCGTTGTCCTATGCTGAATCCCAGGCATTAACCCAGGAAATCCTGCAGTTGGGTACTGTGCGCGAAGTCAAAGGGCGGCTTTTCTCAGCGCTCAAACAACTCGGTATGATCGAACTGGTCGAGATGTACCATTAGATTTTCCGATTTTTACTATTTTTGCCTGATTTTATTGACAATTTGGAGTGTGACGGATAAAAGTTGAATGGTGGAGAGTATGCGGGTCCGCGTGGCCCATACTCGGGCTGCTAGCGGCCGCGCTTCGCATCTAGCCTCAGACAGCTGTGGTACGATGTCGAAGCCTTCAACGTCCCTAATGTGACCTGATGTGACACAGTCAAGGAGAGCGCCTGGTCTGATATTGGTCTAATCCTGATATGCCCCTGCTGCTCTCTCTGGTGTTAGGAATATGTTGTCACAGGCTGTTTATGTGGAGGTAACGAGAGGAGGCTGTCAAGAAAAGAAGTGACCTAGAAGAGTAGGAAGGTGGCGAGTCGTGGGGCTTCTGGTCGACAGATCCCTCGGCTCTTTGATGTGGGACGCAATACAGAACCCTATGAGGTAAGGAGGTTGGTAGCATGACAAAATCGGAAATGGTCAAAAAGCTCGCTGATACGTGGGGAGATATCCCGAACCGCCAGGCAGCCGAGAACCTGGATGCCTTTGTCGCGTTTATTACTAAGACGGTGAAGAAAGACAAAGAGCTCAAAATCCCGAATTTAGGCACCTTTCGGTTGCGCC
>CAUZQN010000155.1:0-6654 GCA_963581605.1 uncultured Binatia bacterium (SeqCode) | reverse complement strand
CGAGATAGGTGAGCCACATTCTGCACAGAAGCCCCGGTGCGTCTGCTGCCCAGTCGTGCCCGTACTGGCATGCTCCTTCGGCGCACCTTTGGTGAACTGCACGTCGGACTTGGAGAAAACCACATTGACGGCCGCGCCGCCGCCGGTGGAGCGTTGGCAATCCCGACAGTGGCATTTCCACGTAAACAGCGGCTCGGCCGTACATTCATACCGAATCGCCCCAAACGCGCAGCCGCCCGTCACCGGAACAGAAATAGCCATAAAAATACTACCTTCTCCTCACCACCCTATCAACTCGGAAGGGACAACAAAAGCGTTCGGTCTGTGTCACCAAAGGATGCTTTTTTAAGACGGCCTGGAAGATGCGGTTTTAATGGCGGAAAGCGGGAGAATGTGTTGCATCAGTCCGTCTCAGAAATCACGTTCCCAAAAACTCAACTCTCTGGCCGTTAATGGGACAGTTCTATGAAACTTTTCCCCCGTTTGTTTAATTCGACCCATAATTGGGCCATTTCGAGAGACGGGGCGTGAGACGGAGCCGATCAAGCCGATGCACTCCGCCCTGGGCGGTGCCCGTAAGTACCGGAGAACGCTAGATTTTCCTTGGGGCCGAACGCGAGCGTGGACCAGACGGAGAACACGTGTTATAGCCTTCTCATCGTCTCTTACATAGAGTGACTTCAGGAAGGGTAAGTGGTGAAAAACACGCCGCTTTTACTTTCAAGTGGCCCATTTCCTGGCGAATCGTTGCCGAGGTCCTCGTAGGGGCACAGTCTACCATATCTCTACAAATTTAATTCGTTGCCTTCACCCGATCTGCAAAACTGTGCATTTCCTCAATGACGGCGTTCGTATCGTTGCTCAGCGGCAGCATATACAGCACGTCGACGCCGGCGGCGCGGTACTCGCCGATCTCCTTGTCGCCAGCTCGATCAGATACAGCCAGAGCAGTGATCTCTAATTCGTTAAGATCACGCCCCGCTTCTTCCATCAGGCCTTTGATTTGATCCAGCAGGCCGGGGATACGCTTGGGCAGGACGAGGCCACAATGCCAGCCATTGCCAAAGGAGACCACACGCCGCATGGCGGGCTTGGATTCTCCCCCGACCCAAATAGGCGGATGCGGTTTTTGGAGCGGACGAGGCAGGACGTTTACATCTTCGTTCAGCTCGACGAATTTGCCGGAAAAGCGCGGAGCATCCTGGGTCCACAGTGCTTGCATCACGGCAATATATTCGCGCGTGCGGGCGCCGCGTTCTTTAAATGGGATATTAAGCAAGCGGAATTCTTCTTCCAACCAGCCGACGCCGATGCCCATGACAAAGCGTCCGCCGGAAAGGACATCAATCGTCGCCACGCGACGGGCCACATCAAACGGATGGCGATACGGAACTATCACTACGCTGATGCCGAGGCGTATCCTTTCGGTAATCGCGGCCAGAAACGCCATGGTGTCGAACGGGTCGAGCCACTCCATCTCGGTATAGACTGCGTAGGGCGTCTGCCCGCCAACGTACTCGTCATAGGGCCAGGGGGTGTTGATCTTCTTTGGAATGACAATGTGGTCGCCGATCAGCACCGAATCAAAATCGAGCTCTTCTGCCGCGGCAGCCAGCTTCTTCAGCGAGTCTCGTTGGGACACCGACGCGCCACCACCAAGTTGCACTCCATATTTCATCGCCTTGGCCTCCTCTTTCCGATACTGTTTGCTGCACACTTGTAAACGTCTTGTTGCACCCTTGCAAACGTCCTAGCGGAAAGCCCTAGCCGGAACAAGAAGTAGGGATGAAACATGGCCCAGCATGACTCTGGATGGCTAACGAAAGAAAGATATGAACGAACCTGATGTTACCCTGACCGACTATGCCCTCGGTCTTGAATGCGCGCTTTTTGCCTTATGGCTCTTGGCCTATGGACAAGCGGATCATCCCCTGCGTGCATGGTTTATTATCTTTTTTGTCTCTATCGGCTTAGCTGCCTTTACTGGTGGTACGGTCCATGGCTATTTCCCTAATCAGGGAACACTAGGCCATACTCTCTTGTGGCTGACGACTTTAATCGCCATTGGCGTGACCGCACTTTCCGGCTGGGCGATCGGGGCGCAGTTGTATTTTTCCGCGACTATTGCCGCGTGGGTTACCCGAGGAGCCGGTATCGTATTTGGGCTGTATTGCGTTGTGGTTCTTTTTTCCACACGCGATTTTTTTGTGGCCGTCGTCCACTATCTGCCGGCAACCATATTTCTCTTGATCGTCTATGTTCTGGTGTATCAACGGGCGCAAGAGACGGCAGTCCTGAGTGGCTTGCTGGGCCTCATCTTGACGTTTATTGCCGCGGGCGTACAGCAGACACAGCTGAGCTTTCACCCGGTGTACTTGAGCCATAATGCGCTTTACCATGTCCTGCAGGCAGTGGCATTATTCCTCATCTATTGGAGTGCGCGCTGGTTTGTGATCGTGTCGCGGGGCATATAACTCCATACGGAGAGGGTGCGAGCCATGGAGAAACGTCTGTATTTCATCTTCGGGGATGTGCTGTCTAATGCTGCGATAGGTGGCCTGGCCGGTCTGGGGGCAGCCGGACTCGTGAGCGCAGGCTGGAATATGCTTATCGGTATGGGTATCGGGATGATCGTCGGCATGGGGGTGTCCTTTTTGGCCCTGCTTGTTTTCTGTCCGTTCTTCGGCGCAATGGAAGTCATGCTGCCGACGATGCTGGCCGGCATGCTGGCCGGCATGGTGCTTGGCATGGCGGCCAGCATGCAGACGCTGGGTCTGAGTCAGGCGGCAGGGGTCGGTGCGCTGATCGGCATTGGGGCCATGCTGGCGGTTTTTATGTTCAATGCAAAACTTCAAGGTGAGGTAGGCTAATGGATCTCGTCACCAAAGAGAAATGGGACCATGCTGCTGCGGCCTTTGATCTGATGTCAGCCTATGGTCCAGAGAAACGCTGGGCTCCACGCAAGCGAGAGCTGTTCTCCCAAATGTACGGCAAAGTGCTTTTCCTTGCTGTTGGGACCGGGCTCGATATCCAGTTCTTTCCGTCCGATCAGGATATTACCGGCATTGATATCAGTACCAAGATGTTGGAGAAGGCCCAGCCCCGAGCCGCTCAGTATCAAGGTAAGCTTGAGCTTCTTGAGATGGATGTGCATGAACTCACCCTTGCGGATAACACTTTCGACCAGGTGTTTACCTCGTGTACGTTCTGCTCCGTGCCCGACCCGATCCGTGGTTTAGAAGCACTCAAGCGCGTGCTGAAGCCGGGTGGGCAACTGTGCATGTTTGAGCACACCGGCAGCCATTATTTCCCGTTTAATATGCTGCTCAATATGATGACCCCGCTTTCCCGTCGGTTTGGGCCCGACATGAATCGAGAGACTGTACAAAATGTTGAACGCGCGGGATTTAGCGTCACGCGGGTAACAAACGTTTTTCTTGATGTGGTGAAGATGATTGAGGCTGAGGCTCCTTCCTCAGAGGCTCCGGCCTAAGAGGATGAACGTATGACTCGCTTTGGGATCCAGATCGAACCGCAGTTTGGTTTTACCTACCAGGAGGTTGTCAGCTTAGCCCAAGATGCTGAACGGCTCGGCTTTACCGCGATGTGGCTCTCAGACCATTTGTTCTGGGATGAACACTCTGAGCAGCGTAACTGCTTAGACCCCTGGGCGCTGCTGCCTGCTCTTGCCCCTGTCACTACATCACTCCGCTTAGGAACTCTTGTGAGCTGTAACTCATACCGTTTGCCCGGCGTGCTGGCAAAGACGGCGGCAAGCTGTGACCACATTAGCAACGGGCGGGTGGAGTTCGGCATTGGTGCGGGCTGGAAAGAGATGGAATACACAGCCTACGGCATACCCTTTCCGTCAGCCGGCACTCGGCTCGCTCAGCTGGAAGAAGCCGTCCAGGTCATTCGGCGATTGTGGACCCAGGAGCGGGCGAGTTTTCAGGGTGAGTACTATCGCCTCGATAATGCACCGTTCGCGCCTAAGCCGCTCCAGCAGCCGCCTAAGCTGTGGATAGGTGGGGCGGGCAAGAAAAAGCTGCTGCGTATAGTGGCCGAGCATGCAGACGGTTGGAATATGCTGATTGGCTTTCCCTTGCCGGAAATCAAGCAGCGCGTAGAAGTTTTGCAACAGCACTGTGATGTCATTGGACGAGATTATGCCACGATTGATAAATCGCTGTTTATCTTTGTGTGTGTGGTCGAGGATGAAAAAGAATTGACGACACGCGCGACTGATTTAAAGAAAGACCTTGGATCGGGTAGCCTCATATATGCTTCGCAAAAGGCCGGCACGGGTGGAACGCCAGAACAGATTGCCGACACCCTGCGCCAATACCAAGTGCTTGGCTTTGACTATTTCAATATTATGTTTCCCTACAAGCAGGACGGTGAGATGTTGCAGCGGTTTGCTGAGGGCGTCATGCCGCTGCTTGGCTAGAGAAGCTGAGCTGAGAGATATATAGCGAGAAGAGCAATGACCAACAACCCGTTCGTTACCACAATCCTGAGTTTCGTAGACGGTGGTATGTCTTGGGTGGTCCAGGTCTTTAGCATTGTTTTCTGCACCCTGCTCATCCATTTCGTGCTGCGGCGGATGTTGAACCGGCTGCATAAAAAAGCCATAGACTCAAAAGCCTACTGGGATGATGTAGTTGTTCAGGCTCTGAGAAAACCGCTGGCCTTTTTGGTGCTCATCGTCGGCATGAGCTTTGCCCTTAATATTGTCTTTGACCAACCAGAGATGCTGCTCTTTAGCGTGGTCGGCTCTGTGCGTGTCATAGGCGTGATTGCCATGCTGGCCTGGTTCTTGGTGCGTCTCATCAAAGAAGGCGAATTGGGCATCATCGCCAAATATAAAGATAAGGGCGAATCCTATGACCGCACAACTATGGATGCGATTGCCAAGTTGTTGCGCATGTCGGTGATGATCACCGCAACTTTGGTCATTTTGCAGACGCTAGGGGTTAGCGTGTCCGGGGTGCTGGCATTTGGCGGCATTGGCGGCATTGCTATCGGTTTTGCAGCTAAGGATTTATTGGCCAACTTTTTTGGCGGTTTGATGGTCTATCTTGACCGCCCGTTTGCGGTGGGGGATTGGATACGGTCTCCCGACCGTGAGATTGAGGGCACGGTTGAACAAATAGGCTGGCGACAGACACGAATTCGGACCTTTGACATGCGGCCGTTGTATGTGCCGAATGCGACCTTTACGAATATCTCGGTTGAAAACCCTTCGCGAATGTTTAACCGCCGTATCTATGAGACTATTGGCATTCGTTACGACGATGCCAATAAGATGGCCGCCATCGTCCACGATGTGGAACAGATGCTGCGCTCCCATCCCGAGATCGACACCACACGAACCTTGATGGTCAATTTCAACGCCTTTGCACCGTCGTCTTTGGACTTCTTTGTATACACGTTTACAAAGACGACGAGCTGGACCTATTACCACAAGGTCAAGCAAGACGTACTACTCAAGATCTTAGAGCTTATCGAGTCCCACGGCGCGGAAGTCGCCTTCCCGACCTCAACGATACACGTCCCTGAGGGTGTCAACCTGCAGCAGGCTGGGCAGGCCGGGCAGGCCGGGAATGAAGAACAGGTTCTCAGACCCAAACAGGCTGCGGGTTGATCTCTCAGGATAGGGCGGCTTGTATCAAGATAAACAAGCCTGTCCTGTACAAGTCTCCCGTGCCAACCTCCCGTCCATGACCCCTATATCATCGAGAATCGGCTACAGAAGATAAATATGGTCTACCACCGAAGACTGCGATAGTGTAAAAAATTCCTTCTGCTTCCTCTCTTTTCCCTGTGTGTCCTGTTTAGTTACGTATTTAACCCGCAATGGCCAGGCATCGCTTTTGCTCAGTACACAGGCCAACAGGTGATAGGGCCATGGGTTCAGGAGGAGGGGTGCGTGCAAAATAGGCAGGGCGGGCAGGATGAGGAGGATCGGCGGGGTCGAAAAGACCCAAAGAACCGCCGCAAAATTCTCATTGTGGATGACAGCCCGAGCAGTGTCGCCATCATGGAGCGGGTGCTGGGCGATACCTACCATCTGGCCATCGCCACCTGTGGCGAGGAGGCCTTGGAAGTCGCTCCTATATTTGCACCTGATCTCATCTTGCTCGATATCATGATGCCCGGCATTGATGGCTACGAGACGTGCCGCAGGCTCCGGACCCACCCCACACTACATCATACGAAAGTCATATTTGTGTCTGGGACCGATATGGTCTCGGATCGCCTGGAGGCCTATGCAGCCGGGGCTGACGATTGTTTGTCCAAGCCGTTCGCGCCAAAGGAGCTACTGGCCAAGGTGCAGGTATACCTGCGGCTCAAGGGGACAGAGGATGCACTGCGGCAGGCACGCGACGAACTGGAGCAGCGGGTGCAGGCGCGCACAGAAGAGCTGGCCAGAATTAATGACACCTTGCGTACGGAAATCGCTGAACGCAGGTAGATAGAAGACGCGTTACAGGCATCGAAAGAACGCTACCGCATCCTGTCTGAACTCTCCTCTGACTATGCGTTCTCCCTTCGTGTGGGCCCAAAAGGCAAGGCAGTCATGGAGTGGGGCTCTGCCGCGCTGAGTCGCGGCATCGGCTATACCATCGAGGAACTGAACACCCAAGGCTGGAG
>CAUZQN010000154.1:0-6683 GCA_963581605.1 uncultured Binatia bacterium (SeqCode) | reverse complement strand
ACTATCGTGTTGTCTACGAAGTTGCTGTAGATGAACTGATAATTATTGCTGTCAGTCATAGGAAAGACGTCTACTGCGACCTCAAATAGTTTCTGTTAGACCAGAACCTCTCAGCCTTTAAGGGCTTCGTATCTTCACCGACTGGCACGGCTCTTCTGACGTTTCCTCTCAGTAGGTAGCCAGTGGTAGCTTACGTTCTTCAATCAATGCGATACAGGGTTGGATAGCAGCTCACCATCTCTGATGCCTGTTCAAGACAGAACTGGCTTCTCACTGCGCGGAATTCGGATCTCTTCAACCATGTCTTGGACTTCTTGCGGTGGTGGGCTGGTGCGAGACGAGATGGCGAGAGAAACGCCAAAGTTGATCAACATGCCAACCCCACCAATGCCTTCCGGAGAGATACCCCACAGCCAGTGCGCAGCGGTATTGGCTTCGGGGTGTACAAATTTGAAATAGATAATATAGGCAGCCGTAAAACTCATGCCGGTGATCATCCCGGCAATTGCCCCGGCTCGGTTCATGCGTTTGGAGAAAATGCCTAAGACAATGACCGGGAAGAAACTCGATGCAGCCAGACCGAAGGCAAAGGCCACGACTTGGGCCACAAACCCTGGCGGATGAACGCCGAAATAACCCGCAATAATCACCGCTACGGCCGCCGAGATACGCGCATAGCGCAGTTCTTGTTTTTCAGTGATGTTTGGGCGAATCACCTTTTTCATCAGATCGTGTGAGACCGACATCGAAAGGACCAGCAGTAATCCAGCCGCCGTAGACAGAGCCGCCGCCAGACCTCCGGCCGCAACGAGTGCAATGATCCAGGCGGGGAGCTGGGCAATTTCCGGATTGGCCAGAACGATGATATCGCGGTCGATGCTCAGTTCGTTTCCGTTCCAGCCCTGGGCCGTAGCACGCTGGGCAAATGCCGGATTCTGATCATTATAATACTGGATGCGGCCATCTCCATTCTTATCGGAAAAGCGAATCAGGCCGGTTTCTTCCCATTTTGAGAACCAGTCCGGAACGCTTGCGTATTCCGTATTGTGAACGCTGGTTAAGAGATTGATACGCGCAAACGCCGCAACGGCAGGAGCGGTCGCGTACAAGATGACAATGAACAATAGTGCCCAGCCCGCCGACATACGTGCATCTTTCACTCTCGGAACCGTAAAAAAGCGGGTGATGACATGCGGCAGACCGGCAGTCCCGACCATCAGCGAGAGGGTAATAAAAAAGACGTCGATAATTGTTTTGCTGCCCCGGCCGGTATACGCGGCAAAACCAAGTTCCTGACTTAATCCGTCAAGCTTATCGAGCAAAAAGACTCCCGGCTCCGTACTCAGTTCCGCGCCAAAACCAATTTGGGGCAGCAGCGTATCAGTCAACAGCAGAGAGATAAAAAATGTGGGCAGCATATAGGCGAAGATCAGCACACAGTACTGGGCGACCTGGGTATAGGTAATGCTTTTTTGTCCGCCGGTCACGGTGTAGATGAATACGATGACCATGCCGATGACCACGCCCCATTCAACCGGCACTTCTAAAAAGCGGGCAAACACCACCCCCACACCGCGCATCTGGCCAGCCACATACGTAAACGAGACGAAGATGGCGCAGACCAGGGCGACGACCCGAGCGGTCTGCGAGTAATAGCGTTCGCCAACAAAATCCGGCACGGTGTATTTGCCAAACTTCCGCAAATACGGGGCAAGCAACAGGGCTAAGAGCACATAGCCGCCCGTCCAGCCCATCAGATACATGGCACCATCACGTCCCAGGAAGGACATCATGCCGGCCATCGAGATAAACGAGGCCGCACTCATCCAACCCGCGGCTGTGGCCATGCCGTTGGCCACGGCACCGACCTGAGAGCCGGCCACATAAAAATCACTCATGGATTCGGCCTTGGCGCGCCAGGCGATGCCAATATAGAGCGCAAACGAGAGACCGACGATGATGAATGTCCAAATTTTGATGGGATCAGCAGCGAAGATGTCCGTCACTGGGCCGCTCCTTCGCTGCTCGCGTCTTGTGCGTGTTCATTTATTTCTTGTTCTTCTAGGCCATAGGCACGGTCCAAACGATTCATCAGCCACACGTACACGAAGATCAGGATAACGAAGATATACAGCGAACCCTGTTGGGCCATCCAAAAGCCAAGGCGGAAGCCGCCCATGCGGATTTCGTTCAGGTCGTCAACAAAGATTATCGATAGGACAAAAGAAACAATGAACCAGACGGTCAATAAGGCCGCGACGAAGATGAGATTCTTGCGCCAGTAGGCACGCCGGTGCGTCTCAGACAAGGAGTGATTTTTCATCTCGGCAGGCTAGCATAATCGTGGAAGTTGTATCACTCCTCTGCGCAGCGGGTACTACGCAGTATCACCGAGAGTTTTAGGACTAAAAATCTCTGTGTCAATGGTTCGATGCCGTCCCTACCCTCCGAGCCCGAGACCAATCCCGTAGGGCGGGTTAGCGGAGCGTAACCCGCCACCACAGGGCTGCGAGCGGCCTCGTTCATGCTGATTCTTCCGAAGCATGAACGCGAATGGACAACGATCAAATAGAGCCCGTCTTACTTCCGGACATCGTGACGCAGGAGGGAACCTGCCCAGTGGTCCACCGCACGGATTTTGCGGACTTGTCATTCTGAGGAGCAAAGCGACGAAGAATCTCACCGTCGCGTCTGGCAGAGAGATTCTTCACCTGCGCTCCGCTTCGGTTCAGAATGACATCCGGCATCTTCACTGCGGTTAAGCTCTAGTCCAGAATCTTCTCATCAGATGTAGCCTAGATGGAACGATGGGGAATCCGGGATTTCCTTCGTTTCAATTTCCTCATGCCACGCTATGCCAACGTGACCCCGCCATCAACAATAATGTTTTGGCCAGTCACTAAATCCGAGGCAGGAGACGCCAAGAAAATAGCCGCGCCAACAAGATCGCGCGGTTCTCCCAAGCGGCGCAGCGGCGTTTGCCTGAGCATTTCTTGCTCAACTTCAGGCCGGGTGAGATGCGGAGCGGTCATGCCGGTGCGAATATAACCAGGACTAAAACAGTTCACATATATGCTGTGTTTGGCCCAGCGCATGGCCAGCACCCGGGTGAGTTGGATGACACCCGCCTTAGCGGTCGAATAGGCCAGGCCCGAATTCACAATCAGACCGGATATCGAGGCCGTATTCACAATCTTGCCACCACCGTGTTCGATCATATATCGACCCGCCGCCTGACAGCACAGAAACGCGCCGGTCAAATCCACATCCAGCTCTTCACGCCAATCCGCTTCGCTCAGATCTTCAGGTTTCCCCAGTTTGAGAATGCCGGCATTGTTAAAGGCAAAGTCTAGACCTCCCAACTTTTCAGCAGTGACGCGGACAAGCTCTTCAACTTGGCTTTTCTGAGAGACGTCGATGTGCAGGGCAATGGCCTGACCGTCCTGGGAGCGGATCTCTTCGGCTACGCGTTCGGCCGCCTCCAGGTTGATGTCGCTCACGATCACGGCTGCACCTGCCTCGGCCACACCGACGGCAATGGCGTGGCCTAATCCCGAGCCGCCGCCGGTCACGTAACCTTTTTTTCCTGACAGATCAAATAAGGCATGTCCGCTCATTGCTATTCCTTCCCTGTTGGCATCGGGGTCTGTTTGTATCGAGCTTCATCATGCTGGACAAGGCATGATAGGATGGACATCCTTCCTGCCTGTCGTTGAAGAAGTCTGCCCCCTATGACATATCTAACCCAGAGACGCGATACATCAACTGCTCCCCAAAGATTCACCGAAAGGCGGCCTGTGAAGAAACCGATAACACGACAGGAATGGAGTCTGCACTGGTTAGTTTTCTGGGGTTCCAGACTTTTTTTCTTTGTGTCACTCCTGACGGTCTGTAGCCCACAGCCTGCCGACGCAGCGACAATCGATTGGAACGCTATTGAAAAAGAGGCCGGGGTTTTACTGAGTCAATCTATACAAATCGACACATCTAATCCGCCGGGCAACGAGACAGCCGCAGCCAATTTCTGGCAAAAAGTTCTCACTCAGGAAGGCATCGACTCACACATCTATGAGTCCGCACCCAACCGCGGCATTGTGTACGCACGGCTCAAGGGCAATGGCAAGAAAAAGGCGCTGATCCTCTTGCACCATCTCGATGTGGTTCCCGCCGACCCCCAAGAGTGGGACAGCGATCCGTTTGGTGGAATCATTGAAGATGGTTATGTGCACGGCCGGGGAGCAATAGACTGTAAAGGCGTTGGCGTGGTGCAGTTTCTCACCATGGCGCTACTCAAACGAACGGGGCTGACACTGGACCGCGACATCATTTTTCTGGGCACTGGAGATGAAGAAGCTGGCGGGCAACAGGGCGCCGGCTGGTTTGTAGAGCATCATTTTGATCTGATTCAGGATGCCGAGTTCCTGCTGACCGAAGGTGGCGGTATTCGGCAGCGTGACGGCAAACGCTCGTACCGGATCTCCGTTGCAGAGAAAGCACCGTGTTGGATTGAACTCAAGGCAACAGGACCGGCAGGACACGGCGCGAGCCCGGTTCCGGAGACTGCGGTCAACCGCCTCGTCCGTGCTTTGGAGAAGATTCGTCGCTACGAAACCGCATTCAAAGTGGTGCCTGCCGTGCAGGCATATTTTACGGCGCTGGCTGAATTTGAAGATGCCCAAACGGCTGAGCAGTATCGATCTCTCGAACAGTCGCTCAAGAACGAGACATTTCGTAAGGCGTTTACTGCGAATCGAGGCCACAACGCTCTGGTCCGGAACACCATCTCACTCACCGTTCTCAATGGCAGTCCGAAAACCAATGTTGTTCCAGCCTCAGCCTCAGCCCACCTCGACTGTCGCCTTTTGCCGGGCGAAGATCCCCAGCAATTTATCGCGCTGCTCAAAAAGATTGTGGATGATCCGAACATCCAGCTCTCAACCCTCTTAAACTTCCCCTCAGTCGCTTCGGACTCAGATACCCCACTCTTTCAGGCTATCCGCTCGGTTGCGAACCGACGAGATCCTCACGCTCCGGTGTTACCCAGCGTCCTGGGTGGCTTCACCGATACCCACTATTTTCGAGAAAAAGGTATTGTGAGTTATGGGTTTTCAGGACTCGCCCTTGCATCCGAAGACTCGCGTGGCGTCCACGGCCTGAACGAGCGCATGCCACTCTCAGCTCTGCGAGATGCTATCCAGTTGATGCTAGCCGTGATTCAGTCCATCGATACAATTTCCCAAAACGAAGGAGACAAGACACATGGCCATTAGTCAAGAATTACTCGACATTCTCGTCTGTCCGGAAACCAAACAACCCGTCGTGCTGGCCGAATCCGATTTGTTGGAAAAACTCAACGGGCAAATTCAGGACGGTACGCTCAAAAATCGGATCGGTGAGACCGTGTCCGAGGCTATAGACGGTGCCCTGGTGCGGGAAGATAAGAGCTGTTGTTATCCGATTCGGGATGACATTCCGGTCATGCTGATCGACGAAGCAATTCCGCTTGGGGAGGACGCCTAGAGGGTGTTTGGAAACTCACCGTACACGTCATTGCGAGCGAAGCGAAGCAATCTGTGGCGAGAAAAGAGATTGCTTCGTCGCCTACGGCTCCTCGCAATAACACCGCCTTTCCACTTTCCAAACACGCTCCAATATCAGCGGACTTGGGCAAACGGGGCCGGCGCCCTTATTTATTTTTTCGCTTCTGCGCTGCGGCCATTTTCTTTGACTGTTTCTTCGGGCTCGGACTGTCAAAAGGATAGTCGTAATCAATCACAAGCGGCGCATGGTCGGAAAAGCGCACGTCCTTATATATGGCAGTCTGCGTGGCCCGCTTAGCCAGACCCGGCGTGGCGACCTGATAATCAATCCGCCAACCAACATTTTTTGCCCAGGCCTGACCGCGAAACGACCACCAGGTGTATTGCTCCTCTTCTCGATTGACACAGCGAAACACGTCGACCATCCCAGCTTCATCAAACACCTGCGTCATCCAGTCTCGTTCTTCAGGCAGAAAGCCTGAATTCTTCTGATTGCCGCGCCAATTTTTGAGATTTTTGTTCGTATGGGCGATATTCCAATCCCCGCAGATGACAACGTGCCGCCGACTGGACCGCAGGGCTTTAAGCTCGGGCAAGAGCTTGTCCATAAATTCATACTTCACCTGCTGGCGCTGCTCAGAACTGGAGCCCGACGGCAGATACATCGAAATAACAGACAGCCGTCCAAAGTCGGCGCGTAGATATCGCCCCTCAACATCAGCCTCAGGCCAGCCGCACCCGATCCGGCTGTTTCCGAGCATACAGACCAACGCCCGAATAGCCCGGTTTCTCAGCATAGTGAAAGAAGCCGCAGAGTCCCCCCTCTTCTTGGTAGGTTGGAACAACGTGTTTTTCTTGGGCCTTGAGCTCTTGAACACACACCACATCAGCCTGCTGTTTCTACAGCCAGGTAAAAAAGCCTTTCTTGGCAGCAGACCGGATACCGTGGAGGTTGCACGTACAATTCGCATAGCCTGCCGCATATTTCGCTTTACCCACAACCGCCGTTTCACACTAGTTCCGGCTTTGCGCCAAGCACGCCAGATTGGTCTTTTGTAGTTCTTTATCCAACAGGTAGAGGAACATCACGGCCATGGAGTCTTGATCGACATCCGTCGTGTTGTTGTACGTGCTGACCACTTC
>CAUZQN010000153.1:0-6692 GCA_963581605.1 uncultured Binatia bacterium (SeqCode) | reverse complement strand
AGCCCCTCGCTGTGCTCCTGTTTCTCTCTCTCCTTCGACTGGGATCAGGACAGGCTTGTCATTCTTCCTGGGCATCAGCGACAGCAGCGGTAGCTCTCTACCCTCACGCCAGACTAAGAGAGTTGTGTTGACAGGTGTTGTTGGATTTGACAACATTTAGGGATATTGAAGGCATCCCGCCCGGTCTTCTGGGTCAAGGCCGCACGAAAGACGTTTGAGCGGTTCCCTGCCGGCGCCCGGGAACGGATGGTGCAAGCCCTCGACATTGCCACTGAGGGCCGGATGGCTACGATTACCAAACCCATGAAAGGGCTAGGCTCAGGCGTGGTTGAAATCGTCCTCAAAAGCTTCCAGAAGAAATCCACGACCGGCATTAAGACCTCGAAGGGAGACATAGATGTGATCCGGTCGCGTCTGAAGCAGTTAAAGGAGATGAACACGTGAGCAAAGCCAAAGAAGAGAAACTGGAAGTGATCGCAGGCAGTGGGAATATCTGGCAGGACTTGAGCTATCCAGACGCCGATATTCGCCAAGCCAAGGGGCGACTAGCCGCCCAGATTATTGGCATTCTGGAAGACCGGAAACTGTCTGTCCGCAATGCCGCCAAAGCCACGGGCTTTGCGGCGGCAGATTTCTCGCGCGTGCGCAATGCCGATTATGGCCGGTTCACTTTAGACCGGATGATTCGCATGCTATCCGCTCTGGATGAGACGCTGGAAGTCACGGTTGATGTAAGACGGCGTGACAGTGCCAGCCGCCATGCGCCGGCTTTAGCCTAACCGTCTCCAGACAGCGCGGCCCTCCAGAGCCCCGAGTCGGCCCCACTCTGGGCGGGTAGCTGAGACACAGAAAGGACGAATAATAAAGTCTGTGCCGCCACGCGTAGAGGTGAGTGATCCGTTTACCCGTACCTCGTCTACGTATACGTCCTGAGAAAAAAGTACACCAACACTCCAGTCACGGAGACGTATAACCAGATGGGAAAGGTGTAGCGGGCAATCTTCTTGTGTGACTCAAACTGTCCCCGTGCGGCGTAATAGACGGTGGTGAAAACCAGCGGCAGGGTGACAATCGACAAGACGATGTGACTAATCAAAATAAAGAAATAGACAATACGAATTGGGCCTTGGCCAGGGAAAGCAGTATCGCCGTGGAAGTGGTGGTACAGAATATAACTGACGAGAAAGAGGGTCGAGAAGCCTAAGGCCGCAAGCATAAAGCGCATATGCGTTTGCCGATTGCCGCGTTTGATATTGATGAAGCCGCCGACCAAACAACACGCGCACAGCGCGTTAAAACACGAATTCGCCGCCGGTAGCAGCGTGACCCAATCTCCTTCCGCGGTTGCGGCTGGTTTGAAATAGATCAGCCAGATGAGAAATCCGCTGATACCAAGGCTCAGGACAAGAAACCACGAGAAGGGATGGCGCGTAATTGTCTGTGTTGTCATACTGAACTCCTGTCAGCGAAGCTAACCGTGAGGTCATGCGAGATCAAGCATCCCATTCCCTCAGCTAAAGACATGCACGTGTGGCATGGGTGTGGTATGCCATTCAAAAGAGAAGCAACGCAATCAAGGAGGTCAGTATGAAATTTGTCAGTTTGGAAGAAGCCAAGCAAGCATCGGGCCTGCGCCTGACGTTTGTGGCCGACGCCCCCAGTCCGTGGGGAGAAGCAGTCAAAGGCATGCTCAAGGTCAAAAATATTCCTTTCACCGCAACGCTCTACAATTCCGGTGATCCGTCTAACAAAGCCCTGGTGGAGTGGACGGGCGAGGATAGCGCCCCGTCCGCTATGTACGAAGATGAAGCGCCACGATCCGGCTGGGCGGAAATCCTGCTCTTGCTCGAACGCCTCCAACCCGAACCCAGCCTTATTCCGGCTGACCCCGAACAACGGGCGCTTATGCTTGGCCTCTCGCATGAAATTTGTGGCGAGATGGGCCTGGGTTGGTCGCTTCGGTTGATGATGACTGATTTCGCTATGGACCCGAATGTGGACTATCCCATTCCGCCAGAAATGGGCCAATACCTCGGCTCGAAATATGGCTACCGACCGGGAGTCGGTCCTGAAGCCTCAAAACGGGTTGCGGATATTCTTGGTATGGTGGCGGCTCGCCTCAAGGATCAACAGGCCAAGGGCCATCGTTTCCTCATGGGTGAGAATCTAACCGCACTGGATTTCTATTCGGCCACGTTTTGCGGGATTATGAAACCGTTGCCGCCTGAGCAGTGCAAAATAATGGATGTCCTGCGTGCGGCATTTGAGTTTCCCAATCCAGTCGTTGAAAAAGCCCTCGACCCAGCGCTGATTGAACATCGCGACTTTATGTATAACGAGTATCTTGGGCTGCCGATGGTGCTATCGTAAGCCTCTAGTACTCTGTCAGGGCTGAAGAGAGGGGACTGTCATTCTGAACCGAAGCCCTTCGACTACGCTCAGGACAGGCTCCGCGCAGGTGAAGAATCTTTCTGCCAGACGCGACGGAGAGATTCTTCGTCGCAGAACTCCTCAGAATGACACTCATCGAATCTATACTGACACACCACTCGGGGTGATGTATATGTCGCCCCTTTGATTGCACCCATGCCTATCCCCGAACACTATAACACTGGCTACAACCTTGGCGTTGGCGGTGCGGTCGTTTGCAATGAGCGTCTGCTCCTGGTCCGGCGTGCTTCGCGGCGGGGGAGGGGGAATTGGCAGGTTCCGGGTGGCTTTGTTGAACCCGATGAAACCATTGAACAGGCGGTCGTGCGTGAGGTCCAAGAAGAATCCGGGGTGACGGCAGAGGTGGAAGGCGTGATCGGCCTACGCAACCGTTATGACTCTGATATCGGTAACAGCCTGTATATCGTCCTGCTGATGATACCTGTCAGTGGAGAACCGCGACCTGATCTGCACGAGGTGGATCGGGCTGCATATTTCACTTTAGGTGAGATTGACGGGCTCGCCCCTGTTCCGGCAATCAACCGAGAAATCGCTCGCCGTGTTCTTGCCAGCGGTCGCCGGCTCCTCTTGCCGCAAACGTTGGTACACATGAACGGCAAGCCTTTTACTCTGTTTGTTGGATAGGGTGATGGGAGGGAAGAATCAGAGAGAGAATAGCTGTGACCAGACTCGATTGGTCCAGTGCCTATGCCTTGCTGCTAAGAAGGCCTAACAAAACTGGTTGGAGTACGTTATCAGCGCCCCAGCCCGGCCCCCTAGATTCCCGTTTCCACGGGAATGACAGTCCGTCTTGTGTCATACCTGCGTAAGCAGGTATCCAGGCTTACGGGACTAGGCGGAGTTTTGTTAGTGGCTCTAAGAAGGCGACCTTGGCCGGGAGCTAGCGCTTGGCTATCACGTCGTGCGGTTTGTGGATGCGTCTACTGTTTGAGAAATCGTTGCCGTCCACTTGAGAACAGCGTCTTTGAGGGCATGAGGTTGAATAGGCTTCGAGATATAATCATCCATGCCCGCACTGAGGCATTTTTCTCGATCTCCCTGCATGGCGTTCGCCGTCATGGCAATAATAGGAATGTGCTGAGAAAAGCGGGAGCGAATCTCAGCCGCGGCTTCATAGCCATCCATCTCCGGCATCTGGCAATCCATAAACACCAGGTCATAGCTCCCATTGGCCAGCATCTCGACTGCCTGCTTTCCGTTCTGTGCGACTGCAATATGTTCACAGCCTATTTTCTGAAGTAAGCGTACGGCCAGCTTCTGGTTGACGGCATTATCCTCAGCCAACAGAATGCGTAAGGACTGCTGAGGAATGTCCGCAGTGAGAGAGGGCGTACTCATCTCGGTCTTAGCCTCGGCCAGAATATGTGGGGTGACCAAAGGTGCCTGTGTCCCCCGATTGACCCAGACGCGGCACAGGGCCTCACGGAGTTGGATGGGAGAGACCAATTGCGTGAGATAGCCCGCAAATCCTGCTTGTTCTAAACGTGTGGCATCGCCGCGTATCCCGGCTGAAGCTAACATGATCAGACTGAGTTCGTCTAAGGCGGCCATATTCTTGATCGTGGCGCAAAAGGTGTCTGCATCAAATCCCACCATATGATCGGACACGAGTGCCATGTGGTAGGGATCGCCTTCGGTCTGAGCGGCTTGCAATGCATCCAGAGCTTTCGGTCCAGAAGCAAGCCCGGTCGAGCGTATTCCCCATTGGGCCAGCTGTTCTTGTAAGACTGTTCGTACCAGAGGATGTCTTTGAAGGATGAGGATGCGAACCCGGGACAGATCGATGATTGAATCTGGCTACATACTTGGGGTGTGATGCACGGGCAGCGACAAGGTAAAGAAGAAGAGAGAGCCGGTCCCTGGAATACTCTCGACCCGAATTTCACCTCCCATGAGTTCCACTAATTGTTTGGATATGGCCAGGCCGAGTCCGGTACCACCATATTTCCGCGTAGTGGATGCGTCTGCCTGGGTGAACTTCTCGAACAACTGACCTTGTGCATCCGCAGGGATGCCTATGCCAGTGTCTTCTACTGCAAAGCGCAGCCGAACGTGCGCATCGTTTTGGTTTTCTGCCTGCGGGTTTTCTGCCTGGATGTGGATAAGGACGTGACCGCTGTGGGTAAACTTACTAGCGTTACCCGCCAGATTGGTAATAACTTGGCGGATTCGACCCAGGTAGCCGACAACGAGGGAAGGGACGTTATGGCCATAACGTACGATGAGTTCGAGACCTTTCTTTGCAGCCTTGGGGGCTAAGAGGTCGCTGACTTCGTGGATCGCGACATACAGGTCGAATGGAATGGATTCGACGGAAAGCTTCCCGGCTTCTATTTTAGAGAAGTCCAGGATGTCATTAATGATGGTCAATAATGCATCCGCCGAAGAGCGTACGGTGTCGACATAGTCGCGCTGCTCAACCGATAAGGCCGTGTCTGATAACAAGCCGGCCATACCGATGATGCCGTTCATCGGGGTAGGAATCTCGTGGCTCATACTGGCCAGGAACTCGGACTTCGCCCGTGTTGCTTGCTCGGCGATCTCCTTCGCCTCTAGGAGTTCCTTGGCCTGTTGCTCAATTTGACGCTGGGCGTCTTCAATGGCCTCAGTATAATCGATGAGTTCTTCCTGAGCCCACTTCCGACTCGTGATGTCTTCGAATGTCCCCACTTGACCCGTATATGTCCCGCGTGGCGAATAGGTCGGTCTCGCGTTCGTCGTAATCCAGCGGACGATGTCGTCCGGTCTCACGAATCGGAACTCGTAGGAAAACGGCCGGTGTTCGCGTATTGCGCTGCTCCAGGCTGCAGCTACGACGTCGCGCTGGGTTGGATCTATATGCTGAGTCCAGGTATACCGTTCGGTTTTTGAAAGCTGGGTAATTTTATGCCAGGCCGGATTTGTATACACCCAAACGCCCTGTACGTCGGTCTGAAATCAGCCTATGGGGACGAATTCAAGAATAGGCTGCGGGGGGGTGTGATCGGAAGAGTGAGCCATATTTACGCTACAATCTGTTGTAAGGCGCAGAGCTGCAGAAGAAGCGCATCCTTATGGATACTTTCGGATTTTTAGAATAAATATATAGGGTTATTGATGCAGGACTTACGCTCAGATTGGCGAACAAGCCGCAATCCGGGGATTCCGGAGCTCCGCCTGCAGATAATCACGGAACAAGCTGTCATGCAGCTCATACATCGTCCGCCCCAGGTCCTGGGCTTTCACTTTTAAAGACACCCACGCATGATAACAGCAGGCCAAGTGATTCCGCTGCGCCCGAGCCGCTCGACACTGACACTTCTCACTGCCGGTCAGTTGTTTGAGTCCTCGGTGCACTTCTTCGACCTGCCAACGCACGTCGCTCGCATCCTTCGCCACCTGCGCGGTCACGGTCTCCGCTAGATCATTGGTAATGACCCAGTCAATGTCACCGTCTGGGGCGACTAGCTTGAATAAGCGCACCTTAAAGGGGACTTCCTTGAGTTTCACCATCACGCCTTGAGCTAAACGCTTTGGCGTCCACTCCACCTCTAGTAGGTGGATATAACCTTGCTCCTTACTCAGACTCACCAAGCGGTTACTCTTCAGTGTGGTGAAGAAAATACGCTCCCGCCGATGAATGAGCTTCAAATTCGCCGCCGAGGCGTACCAGCTGTCAAACACGATCGTGCGAGCCTGGAGCTGTTTGTGGGTGAGTGCGTTCCTGAACATCTCCTGGAAATGCGTGTTTTTGGTCTTGCCATCGACCTCGGGGGCATACACCCGATAGTCAATCGGATAGCAGGCCGCCTCTTTGCCACCGCTGTGGACCAGACTGACCACGCCAATCCCCCGGACTACGCCGTGCTCATTGCCACTATATTGGGCGCGGACCAAAGCAATGAAGCGCGAGTAACGTTTGTCGTGGACGCTATCGTCGACAATCAGCACAGCGTTAGGGCCATCCTCAATCCGCCCTTTGACCAGCTGCCACACCTCCCCAGGTAGAAACCGTTTCTGATGCAGGAAATCGGTGACCACATCGTGACTCACCCCCTCTAGGTGCTCAGCCAGATAAGTGCAGGTGCAGTTCTTGGGCGTGCTGGCTAGATACTCCACATACTGCTTCTTCGTAATCATGCCCGTACCATGCTAGTGTCGTGTCCCCAGCAATGCTTTACCTCTGTTGACCTTTTGTATGATGTGACTGGCAGATTTTGTCCAGACGAAAGGGTTGGGGTTTTGGTTGTTGTGCTCGATGT
>CAUZQN010000152.1:0-6710 GCA_963581605.1 uncultured Binatia bacterium (SeqCode) | reverse complement strand
AGGCCGGCGACGTTCGCTGGCTACGGCATACGCTACGCCCGGAGTGGGATGAAGATCAAGGCCGCGTCGTTCGCATCTACGGAGTCGTCCGGGACGTCACCGAGCGGAAACAAGCGGAGATGTCCCTACGCGAAAGTGAGGAACGCTTTCGCACCCTCTCTCCCTCTTCGCCTATCGGCATCTTCCAAACGGACGCTCCTGGATCGGTTGTGTATACCAATCCGATGTGGCAGAAGATTGGGGGCCAGACGTTGCAGGAAAGTCTGGGATCGGGTTGGACGGATACTATCGCGCAGGAAGACCAAGAGATGACCGCCGAGGCATGGCGCGCCTTTGTAGCAGGGGAGCGGGAGTATTCCCCGGAATATCGGCTCGTGCGGCCGGACGGCGAGTTGCGTTGGATCCATGCACGCGCCATGGACATCCGGTCTGAGACCCGTGAGCTGCTGGGGTATGTTGGGACAGTTGAAGATATTACCGAACGGAAACAGACAGAAGAGCAGGTGCAAGCGGACCTGGAAAGAGCCCAGCGCATTCAAATGGGCTTTTTGCCGAAAAAATTCCCTCTTGATCGCGGTCTTACATTTGCCGCGCGCTATCGTCTCAGCCTGTGGAAGGATAGACCTCGTCCCGACCTCCCACGAGGTGCTAGCGTTTCGTGTTCTCATACCGTTTCCATTTGATGCTTATCTCTTAGTGTCCTTGCTGCTCGCCTCCCCCTTGGTCCTACCAACCCTTGACGCCGGCGCTCCAGGCTGTGTAGACATCAAAAGATATTCTGAAGGGGGCATGCGGGGCTATGCAGTTCACATCCGAACCTGTCGACGTTGACGACTACCATGCAGCGGTTGAGCTGTTCTTTGAGCGCGGCTGGACCGATGGCCTGGCTATCGTGCCGCCAACCGAAGATCTGGTTGAGGCCATGATCCAGGCTTCTGGTCGGGAACCACATGAAGAAATCGGTGAGATTCCTCCTGTACAAGGCATTGCGACTATCGAGAAACTGGCGATCAATAGTGTCATGGCAGGCTGTCGGCCCGAGTACTTCCCGATTGTGATTGCGGCAGTTGAGGCCATGTTGGAGCCCGAACACAATCTGAATGGGGTGCAGACTACCACGCACTGCTGTGTGCCTTTGCTGATCGTCAATGGGCCGATTGCAACCCAGCTCAAATTTAACGCGAGCGATGGCGTCTTTGGCAACGGCTTTCGCGCCAACGGAACGGTTGGCCGGGCGATCCGGCTCATTCTGTGGAATTTGGGCGGTAATGTTCCGGGTGAAGTCGATAAATCGACTCAGGCCCATCCCGGTAAATGGAGCTTTTGCATTGCTGAAAAAGAGGACGCGAGTCCGTGGCCGCCTTTTCCTGTAGAGCGTGGAATCGAAACGGGCAGGAATGCGGTCACCGTCTTTAGCTGCGAGGCGCCCCACTCGGTGTTGTGTTACGGCACGGTCAAGCAGATGCTGGCGTCTTTAGTCAGCTCGCTCAGCACGCTGGGCAGCAATAACGTACAGGCCATGGGCGAAACGCTGGTCGTACTCAATCCGTGGCAAGCCCGGCAGTTTCATAAAGAAGGCTGGTCCAAGCCGGAAATCCGGGTATATCTGTGGGAGCACGCCCGGGTCAGGCTCGGCAGTATCAGAGAAGTTGACGCACTCGGTATTGCCGACCAGTTTTGGCCCAGTTGGGTTGAAAAAGAGAATGACGACTATCGCGTCCCCATTACCGAGCGTCCGCGAAACATTCACATTGTCGTCGCCGGCGGCGAGACCTATTTTGCAGCCCTGTGTCCGGGCTGGGGCGGGTTGGGTGGGTTTGCGGTCACCAAGGAGATCAAACCAATGTAGGGGCAGCCCTGTGTGGCTGCCCTTGGTCGGTGTGGATCGGTGAGCAATGAAGGAGAAACGCATGCGCGTACTCAGTCCCGTCGGTGAACGGCGGCAGTTCGTACAGAAGCAGATTGACCATGGCGCCCAAGGCCGAGTGATCGGCTTAGTGAACAATGGCTTTGGGAACGAGATCGCAAACGTGTTCTTTGAGCGCCTGCAAGAACTCTTGCTCGCGAAACCGCAAGTAAGCCAGGTTTCGATCTGGCGTAAACCGATGTTTACCCGCCCTTCTCCCGAACACTTGATCGACGAGGTCGCGGCGGCATCACATCAGGCCGTCGTCGGCCTATGTGCGTGAGGATCGTGTACATCGGGCTGTATGCTCGACTCAGCAAAACTGTGGAAGCGGGGAGTCAAGACGGTCGCCGTGGCCTTTGATACCTTTTTGGTCGCGGCGCAGGACCAAGCCAAGGCCATGGCCATGCCGGACATCCCGATCGTGGTCATCCCGCATATTAAGGCAGGTGAGCAGCCCGAGGATTTCCGTGTCCGGGCTGAGAATGCTGTGGCTGAGATTGCTGAACATCTTGTGTTGGACGGCCCGAACCTCCAGGTTGTTGGCCAGGCGTAAAATAAGTAAGTAAGACAGGAGATCGTCGTATGCCCAAACTCGAAATAGTTGATCCGTGGGGTTTCGATGCGCGCTATACCTTCTCGCCGGCAGTCCGCAAGGGCAACCTGCTCTTTATCTCCGGTCTCACCGCCACAAATTCTAGAGGAGAGGTCGTTGGTGAAAACGACATCGTTGTTCAGACCCGCGAGATATTTAAAAAGATCGGCAAGATCCTGGAAGAAGCCGGTGCAAGCTTCGACGATATCGTAAAGACCGTGGACTATATTACGACCAAGCAAGGCTATAAAGGCACGGCCGACGTGCGGCGCGAGTTCTTCAAAAACGGCTTTCCGGCAGCCACCGGCATTGTGGTCAAGGAGCTGCTGCGACCGGAAGCGCTTATTGAGATTGACGCCATAGCCGTTCTCGACGAGAAGTAAAAGGAAAGACGGTATTCCGTCATTCTGAGCGTAGCGAAGAATCTCTCAGGTGCGTAAGTCCCATCCTCCTTCTTGAAAATAATACTGATGGCAACAAGCAAATACTTTGAAGATTTCGAGCTTGGTGAGAAGTTTCATATTCCATCCAAGACTCTCACCGACGCCCATTTTCTCTTCTTCTCCGGGCTTACCGGCGACACTCATCCCCTTCACTACGATGACGAATACGCTCAGGCTACGCGTTTTGGTAAACGCGTCACGCATGGGCTACTGGTCACGGCCATGGGCGCAGTGGGGGCTTCTACGCTGTCGCCGTTGGTCGAAGGCTCCATAGTTGCCTTTATCGAGCAATCCTCACGTTTTCTGAAACCCGTCCTGATTGGCGATACGATTAAGCCAGAGCTGGAAGTGAGCGAACTGGTCCCAAAGACTGATGTTGGGCTACTCAGGCTTACCCTGCGCATCACGAATCAACGCGGCGAAGTTGTGCTTGAGGGCATGCATGCCTATTTGATTAAGAAAAGGCCCAAGTCCTAGACAATTCCAGCCAAGTCTAGGCGCAGACAGAACTCGTTAGAAAAAAGGGGAGAAACATGGCCTACGATGTAGTGCTCAAAGGGGGGACGGTCATTGATGGCAGCGGACGAGAGCGGTTTGCGGCGGACGTTGCCATAACACAAGATCGAATTGTCGCAGTGGAGTCCCATATCTCGGCAAGTGAGGCTTCTCAGGTGCTCGACGTTGGCGGGCTGATCGTGTGTCCCGGTTTTATCGACCATCACACCCACTACGACGCCCAAATTTTGTGGGACCCGCTGGCAACCTGTTCGTCCTGGCATGGGGTGACTTCCATTATCATGGGCAATTGTGGCGTGGGCCTAGCTCCTTGTAAGCCTGAAGATCGAGAATCTCTGGTTGGCGATCTGGTGAACGTTGAAGGCATGTCGCTGGACGTTTTGCAAAAAGGAGTTGAGTGGTCTTGGGAAAGTTTCGGCGAATATCTGAGTGCGATTGCCGCTCATGGTCTGGGTATGAATGTTGGCGTCATGCTGCCACTTTCGCCTCTGCGCCAATACGTCCTGGGGGCTGAAAGCAAAGAGCGGGCAGCCACACAAGCGGAAACGCAGCAGCTGCAAGCGCTTTTCCGAGCAGCCATGGACGCGGGTGCGTTTGGATTTTCCACTACGGTTCTGCCGCAGCATCTGGGTTTTCAAGGACGGCCTTTACCCTGCCGCTTGGCCAGTCGCAATGAGCTGGATGTTTTGGCGAGCACTCTGAGGGAACTCGGACGCGGCTGCATTGAGATTGCCTTGACCCGCAGCCCCGGCTCAATCTCGGATGAGGAATATGATTTGCTGACCTTCCTACTCACCAAGAGTGAACGGCCTGTGACCTGGTTGGCCTTACTGCAAAAACCTGAAGCGCCGCCCGATGCTTGGAAGGATGCGCTCGATCGTGTCATTCCGTTATTCGACCGCGGTTATCTGCCTTTGGGCCAAGTCGCGTGTCATTACAAGAGTGCCCGCTTTAGTCTCAAACGCCCGTTTATCTTTGGCAATTTTGACTGTTGGAGACAGGTCTTTGACCGGCCTTTGGAAGAGCAACGTCGCCTGTATGCTGATTCGGCCTTTCGTACCGCGTTCCGCGAGGAACTGAAACAACCGCGATTGTTTACCGGCCACTGGGACCAGATGAGCGTCTTTACAGTGAATTCCAGACAGCTGGAACCGCTGCTGGAGCGAAGCTTGGCAGACCTGAGCCAGGAGCGTGGACAAGATCCGCTGGATCTCTTCTTTGACCTGGCGCTTGAGGACGACCTCGACATGCAGTTTCTGTTTCAGTTCGGGGATGTGAATCAGGAAATGATTACGCATCCGAACACTCTGGTTGGCTTGTCTGACGGCGGGGCGCATGCCGATATGCGCTGTGAAGCTGGCTATTCGACGTATTTATTGGGAACCCTGGTTCGGGATCGGAAAATGCTCACACTTGAAGAAGCAATCCGCCGTATTACCTCTGTCCCCGCCCAAGTTTTCGGCGTTCCGCTACGTGGGACTGTCGCTTCGGGCATGATTGCCGATCTCGTTGTATTCGACCATGATACCGTTGGGTGTGGTAAGCAGGAACCCATCAACGACTTTCCGGGTGGTGGCCTACGCTATATCGAGAAATCGACGGGTATTGCGCATACTATTCTCAATGGACAGATCCTGTTCTCAGATGGGGAACAGACCGGCCCGTTGTCTGGTCGAGTCCTCCGATCGAACGTCGAGGCGTGAGCTAGGCGGAAAAACATCTCAGTGGGATCAATCCCGTAGGTCAGGTTAGCGTAGCGTAACCTGACACTAATCCCCTATGTTTCGATTTAGGCGGACAAAACGTCCAAGTATTTAAACCCCGAGCCTGTATTAAACAGGACAACACGTTCGTCTTTATTGACTTCGCCACGCTCAAGCAGCGTCTTCAGTGCCGGGAGGCAGGCGGCTCCCTCCGGGGCAGGAAAGAGGCCTTCGGCTGAGCCGATTTCGTGCCCCGCGCTGAGTAGTTCCCTATCACTGACGCTCACGGCTGTTCCACCACTTTTACGCAGAATATCGAGCATGATGAAATCGCCAATCGCCTTTGGCACCCGCAGTCCGGAGGCAATCGTGTGCGGGTTGGCAATAGTAGTGCCTTCAGCGGCACCGCTTTCAAACGCTTCAACAATAGGCGCGCAGCCTGTCGCCTGAACCGTGACCATGCGTGGACGCTTGGAGTCTATCCAACCCAGTTGTTCCATTTCATCAAAGGCTTTCCACATCCCAATCAGTCCGGTCCCCCCACCTGTGGGGTAGAGAATGACATCCGGTAATTTCCAGCCGAACTGCTCAGCAAGTTCATAACCCATCGTTTTTTTACCCTCGATGCGGTAGGGCTCTTTGAGGGTCGAGACATCGAACCAGCCTTCTTGTTCTTTGCGTTCGGCTACTAGTCGGCCACAGTCGGTGATAAGCCCGTCAACCAGGGTGACATAGGCCCCAGCCTGTTCACACTCAATCCGATTCGCTACTGGAACGTCTTTGGGCATAAAGATATGCGCTTCGAGTCCAGCCTGAGCCGCATACGCAGCTAGCGCCCCTGCGGCATTCCCGGCTGACGGAACTGCGAGTTTTTTTACTCCCAGTTCTTTTGCCATGGAGACTGCAACCGTCATGCCCCGGGCCTTGAACGATGCAGTAGGATTAAGCGATTCGTCTTTGATATACAGCTGCGGCATGCCGAGTCGCTCACCCAGCCGGCGCGCATGGATAAGCGGCGTCCAGCCTTCACCCAGACTGACGATGTTTTCGTCCTGGACAACAGGCAGTACTTCCCGATAACGCCACAAACTTGAAGACCGGGAGGGCAGAGCGGCTTTCGTCAATGTTTGTGCCGCACGTTCAAGATCATACTCAACGAGCAGCGGCTTGGCGCATTGAAGGCACAGGTTATACAGCCGGTTCGGTGTATAGTGCTGGCCACATGCGGAGCAGGAGAGGTTGGTGACATGCATGAGGATATTCCGTGGAGTAGTAGAGGACTAAAGAGGTCCGCCAAATATATCCTCAAAGGTGAAGGTCTCCCCACTTTCCAATTGGCGAAGGCCATGCCTGATTTCGCGCATCAGCTCTGGATCGCTTACTATTTCTTTCGTTTCTTGCCAACTTTCAAACTCGTCAACGGTCATCAATATAGCGCTAGGACGGCGGTTCCGGGTAAGTACCACTTCTCCACCATTTCTATCGAGATCATCTATGAGCTGACCCAAATGAGCCTTTGCTTTTGAGAGCGAAATATAGCGTCTCAT
>CAUZQN010000151.1:0-6720 GCA_963581605.1 uncultured Binatia bacterium (SeqCode) | reverse complement strand
GAGCTTGTTCGCACAGACGATCTACTTCCTCACGGGTTTCGCAGCCCACGCCTAAATGGGCAAAGGGCAGCAGGGGAGCCTCGACGACGGGCACTTTAATGAGGACAATGACAAACGGACGCGTCCAGTCGCTGAGCCAAACGACCTCAGTCCCGTCCGGGTCGGTCCGGCGATGGACTATCTGCATGCGGGCGTAGGTCGCATAGAAGGTAAAGCTCACTTCCATATTCGTCACCGGCAGTGCGATATGGGTCAGTCCGATATCAGACATGGGGATACTCCTTCGCCAAAGAAAATGCAGACGTTGTCTCTAGAGCATAAAAAGATATCTCACTCCAGGTTGGAGGAAGTAGCTTGAACTGCTACTAATTCCCGGTGCCATAAACAATTGAGAGGAGTTCATTATGAGAGAAGCAGTCATCGTATCCACCGCCCGGACACCCATTGGAAAAGCCTACCGCGGCGCATTCAATGATACCACTACGCCAACCATGGCCGCGCCTGTCCTAAAGGAAGCAATTAATCGTGCAAAGGTAGAGCCCGGCGAGATCGACGACCTTATTATGGGCGCAGCACTCCAAGAAGGCAGCCAGGGTTATAATGTGGCCCGCCAATGTGGCATTGCTGCGGGACTCCCAGTCACGGTTTCCGGTCAAACGATTGATCGTCAATGTTCCTCAGGACTGATGAGCATTTCGATGGCGGCCAAACAGATTATCGCCGACGGCATGCAGACGGTTGTTGCCGGTGGGCTCGAATCGATCAGCCTTGTTCAAAACGACCATCAGAACGACTACCGAAATGAAGACGCCCGCGCACTAGAGCAGGCGCCGGATCTGTATATGGCCATGATCGATACCGCCGAGGTTGTCGCAAAACGCTATAATGTCTCGCGCGAGGCACAGGATGAATATTCGCTCCAAAGTCAGCAACGGACGGCCGAGGCCCAGCAGGCTGGACGCTTCGACGCTGAGATTATTTCATGCAGCACGACCAAGCTATTCACTGACAAGGAGACCGGTGAGACCACACACCAGGAGATCACGATTGAGCGGGACGAGTGTAATCGGCCCAACACAAACGCCTCAGGCTTGGCCGCTCTGCGACCAGTCATGGGCGAAGACGGACTCATCACCGCCGGAAATGCCAGCCAGCTGTCAGACGGTGTTTCCGTTTGCGTGCTCATGGAACGTAAGCAGGCCGAGCAACGCGGCCTGCAGCCCTTGGGCATTTACCGCGGCATGGCGGTCGCCGGCTGCAAGCCGGACGAGATGGGCATAGGACCGGTCTTTGCCGTGCCTAAGCTGCTCGAACGCAACGGTCTCAGCATGGATGATATCGACCTCTGGGAACTCAACGAAGCCTTCGCCTGCCAGGTCATCTACTGCCGTGACCAGTTAGGAATCCCGAACGAACGGCTGAACGTGAACGGCGGGGCAATCTCGGTCGGGCACCCGTACGGCATGAGCGGCTCGCGTATGGTCGGGCATGCGCTGATCGAGGGGAAACGACGCGGCGTGCGCAACGTTGTCATCACCATGTGTGTAGGCGGTGGAATGGGCGCGGCAGGCTTGTTTGAAGTCGCTTAGTGATTTTCAGTCCCAGATATCCTTTTTTGTAGGGAGGCTCGGCTGGTCCGGCCGGTCGCCCCTACCTATTTCACTTGGGACGCGGCCACACATCGGGAACCACGGTGGCCAGCCACTGGACTAAAGCGGCATTCACCTCAACAGGTTTTTCCTGAGCCATCCAGTGGCCTGAGCGTATCGTTTGCTCTGTCAGGTTACGACAGTAGGCGCGCATGGGTTCGGCCAGCCGCGAATGCGTGCACTCGCATATATAATCGTACTGCGCGGCAAGAAATAAGACCGGCATATCAAGATAGCCTTCATGCTGCGCGGCCTCAGCGTACGCCGCGTTGGCCGTGTGATTCATATACCACGAGGAGGGGCCGAAAAATCCATTACGCTCCAGCGCGGCGGTATACACACTGAGGTCTTCTTCGGTGACAACCTCTTCGTCACGCGGAAAGTCGGGAATCTCGCTTCCACCAAACATACCGTGATTCTGGCGGGTCATTGCTGTGAATGCACGCTGTCCCTCGCCCTCTGGGTCGCCCCTGCGAAAAAACAGTTTGATGGCCTTATATACATGCGCGTCCATAGGCGCGATGGACTCATCAAAACTCTCTTCGTAGTAGCGCATATAATCCCACTGCGCCGCTGGGAACTCACTTTCGGGATACAGGTCCCGGTCAGCCAGGGTCAGTGCATGCTCAAGACCGCGTTCAAGCGTGTAGTACGGAACACACAAGTTCGCAACGGCACGGCAGCGGCTAGGGTGGTGGCTGGCGATATTCCAGGCAACCGGGCTGCCCCAATCGTGTCCCACCCATACGGCTTTGTCTTGTCCCAACGAGTCCAATAACTCCATCATGTCGCGCACGATGAGTTCCTGCGCATAATCACTATGCTGATCGTATACGGACGAACGTCCATAACCGCGCATATCCGGCGCGATGGCACGAAACCCCAGCGCGGCAAGAGCGGGCAGTTGATGTCTCCAACTGATAGACAGCTCAGGCCAGCCGTGGGTAAAGATCACAAGAGGTCCGTCCTCAGGGCCGGCCGCAAGATAAAAGGTTGTATGCGAGTCTGTTTTCGTTGTGTGCTCCGTAATGGGCATAGTGGGCATACAGGTCTCCTTGTCGTTCGTTGTCTTTATATAGCTCAGAAGCTGAGCGTGGTCTGGATCAGTAGCTGGCCAGCCAAGCCGGCTTCGCGGTGGACACTGATCTCTTGCACCTCGGGCAATGTGACGATCCGCATGAACTCCTCACGTGAGGGGTATTCCACCAGCCCCACAATGTCCCACAGCTCGTCCACCTCTCCGATAACCAGCCCTTGCACCTCGCCGCCGAATACAAACCGCCCGCCTTCGCGTTCGACGATGACTTTCATTTTATCGGCATAGCACATGTATTCCACCGCGCCCGAGACGTCGTCTGGCCGACCGTCCGTATAAACGGCCTTATCACGAAACTTGAGCAGATTGACCATAACCAGCGGCCCCTGCCCTGTCTGATCCGCGATTGCCTGCATTTGTCCGGAGGTCGGATACAGTGCGTTTTCTACCTTCATTTTGTCCTCCGTTCGTCCTGCGTTAATCTGGAACGGACAGCTTCAGTCCACGATACGAAGCTCACGTCCACGAGCAACGAGCAGTGGTTTGACCAGTTCGCCGAACCCGTCGGGCTCAAAGCCCTGCAAGTCGTCAAAGCGCGCGTCCGGACTGTCAAAGGTCAGCTGAGCGATGCCGTCATAGGCCATGTCGCGCTTAGGGTTTACCAAGTCTACGCTGTAACGCACCGCGCTGGGTGTTCTATTGACGGCAGCCGCAACGTTGGCGATATGCACGTCGAGCCAGTATTTATCCAAGTCGGACCGGTCGATTTCCGGTCGCCGTTTGACAAAATAGACCAGCTTCGTCATGTCGCGATGTGTGGGACCATCCACGTTGACGTGCTCGGTCACGGACAACCACGTGCCCTTACCCATATCGGCATACTCGTTGAAGCCGTCGGCAAGGATTTCCGGCGCGGCCTCACGTCCAACCGTGGTATCGAAATGGCGTTTATCCCGAAACCATAATTCAGCCATACCATCCAGCCCGGGATCATAAGGTGCGTCTTGGGGGTCGAAGAATGTAATCCGATAACGCTCCGGCTTGGCGATCTTGACCACATGCGGAGCATGGACGTGCTCCCACACGTCTACGAGTTCGTCATGCGAAACGTGCTCTTGCCGTATAACCGTCGCCGTCCATTTCAGCATACTTTCTCCTATGTTCACGTGATGCATTTTTTTAACAGGATCTTGGCGTCTTGCAAATCCTGGGTATCAAACTCTTCTTTGCTGCGCGCTTGACAGACTGAACGACGTGGACAAGGGTAACGTGGTATGGGCCTCTCATGGATCATTGTACATTCGCGTTCATGCTTCGACAGGCTCAGCACGAACGGGGCGCGAAAAACTATCCCTCGGGGAAGAGTCCAGATTGGAGCATGTATGCAGTACACAAAGCTTGGTAATACCGGCATGACCGTCTCGCGCATCTGTCTTGGCTGTATGAGCTACGGGGACGGAAAATGGCGCGACTGGACCGTTGGCGAGAACGAGGCACGCGAACACTTCGCGGTTGCGCTCGAAGCGGGCATCACCTTTTTTGATACTGCCGATGTTTATTCGATCGGTACCAGCGAGGAGATCACCGGGCGCTGGTTGGGTGAAATGGCCTCGCGTGACGATATTGTGGTCGCCACCAAGGTCAACGGCCCCATGGGACCGGGACCCAACCGGCGTGGGCTGAGTCGCAAGCATATTATCGAAGCGTGTGAGAATTCCCTGCGTCGGCTCAAGATGGATTATATTGACCTGTACCAGATCCACCGCTGGGACTTTTCCACACCAATTGAAGAAACACTGGAAGCGCTCGATTCCCTCGTACGCGCAGGCAAAGTGCGCTATCTCGGCGCCAGCAGCATGGCGGCGTGGCAATTCTCCAAGGCGCTATACCTGGCAAAAGAGCACGGCTGGCACCGCTTCGTCACTATGCAGAACCACTACAACCTCATCTACCGTGAGGAAGAACGTGAGATGAACCCGATATGCATAGACCAAGACGTTGCCTTGATTCCGTGGAGTCCGTTAGCGCGTGGATTTTTCGCCGGGAATCGCACTAAGGAGCCAGGCCAGGGACCGACCAAGCGGGCGCAGACGGACAAGATGACACGAGCCATGTATTTCAACGCCAGCGACGAGGAGGTCGCCGCCGCAGTCCAAAAAGTCGCTCAGGAGCACGGGCTGACACCAACGCAGATCGCGTGCGCCTGGGTGCTCCAGGCTCCGGGCGTGGTTGCGCCGATTGTCGGTGCGACGAAAACCCACCATCTCAAGGAAATATTTGAGACAGTTGATATCACGCTCAGCGCTGAGGAAGTGGCGGCAATGGAGGCACCCTATCAGCCGCATCCCATATTGGGTCATCAACAGCCTGACCCAAAGCGAATGGTGAAGTAACCCGCCACCCATCTATCACACCGGAGAGACACAGAAGCATCCAAAAAGGAGAGAACACTATGGCAGGTCTTGTGACAGGAAAAGTCGCGCTCGTTACCGGGAGTGGCTCAGGGATAGGCAGAGCCTCAGCGCTTGCATTCGCACGGGAAGGCGCACAGGTTGTTGTTTCTGACGTGAGCGTGGCAGGCGGACAAGAGACAGTCCGCCTGATTCAGCAAACCGCCGGAGAGGCCGTTTTTGTCAAAGCGGATGTTTCGCAGTCGGCTGAAGTCGAGGCGCTCATTGCCAAGACGATCGAGACCTATGGCCGGCTGGATTGCGCCCACAACAACGCCGGCATTGCCGGGCGAACGGCGCGAGTCGCTGATGACACTGAGGAGAATTGGGATCAGATCTTGGCCATCAACTTAAAGGGCGTCTGGCTGTGTATGAAGTATGAAATCCCAGCCATGTTGCAACACGGAGGCGGGGCGATTGTGAATACGGCCTCTGACGCCGGGCTCATAGGCGTGCGGCGTACGGGAGCCTATGTGGCCAGCAAGCATGGGGTTGTCGGTCTGACAAAGACGGCGGCGCTTGAGTATGCCAAGTCCGGCATCCGGGTAAACGCAGTGTGTCCAGGACCAATTGATACCCCAATGCTCCAGCAGGTAGCCGGCCAAGTTCTTGAAAAGATGGCTGCTGCCCAGCCCAACGGACGCTTGGGAAAACCTGAGGAGATCGCCGAGGCAGCCGTATGGCTCTGCTCTGATGCCGCCTCTTTTGTAACTGGACATCCTATGCCTGTGGATGGCGGATATATGGCGCAGTAAAAACTGTAGAGGCAGACACGCGCGTTTTGCGTGTCTGCCCCAGAAGAGCTTTTAACGTTGCGCCAACGGCCCACGCAGCAACTGCCCCGGCAGGGCACCGGTGTGTTCGTTGTTGCGCAGCAGGACCTCACCATTCACGACCGTAGCAAGAAAGCCATTCGCCTTCTGCTTCAGCCGCCGGGCGCCGGACGGGAGATCATAGGCGAGTTCCGGTACTTGTGGCTCAACCGTGTCGGGGTTAAAGATCGCCACATCCGCATTCCAGCCCTCACGCAGCAGTCCTCGGCCGGTTAAACCCCAATGAGACGCCGGCACAAAGCTAAGCTGCCGCACTGCGTCTTCCAAGGTCATGGCCTCTTTTTCGCGCACCCAATGGCTGAGTAGATGGGTCTGCAAAGACGAATCCATAATCTGCGACACATGAGCACCAGAGTCGGAGAAGGTAATTACCGAGCGCGGATGTTGCATCATCTCTAAGGTGCTGGGCTCATGCGTGTTCGTCAGCGGCTGCATGAAGAAACGTTTCAGATTCTTTTCCAGGGCGAGATCGATATATGTCTCAACGGGATCCTGGTTGCGCTCAGCCGCAATCTCGGCAATCGATTGGTACGGTGGCACGGCCTTGTCCATGATCGGAAACAGCCATTTAAAATTGGCCGCTCGGGCTTCAGCCCCAATAGCACGGCTACCAGCCGGCACGGGGTTATTGGCTGACTCAACCAACTTCTGGCGTGTCTCAGGATTGCGCAAGGCGTCGGCCTGTTCTGCTAGGGACAATTTGCGGATGTCAGACCAGACCGGCAGTTTATCGAATGAAGTCACCGTCTCAA
>CAUZQN010000150.1:0-6748 GCA_963581605.1 uncultured Binatia bacterium (SeqCode) | reverse complement strand
GATCAGGACGAGCGAGGCGTGCGACGGCGTGGTCCGCGTGGCCGGGGTCGGGGCCGCCGGGGCAGGCAAGAGAATCAGGAACGTGAGGTGATTTCGGCAGATCCGGCTCTGGAAACGCCTGAAGCCGCTCTGAGCGAGCCTGCTTCTCAGGACGAGCCTGTCTCTCGGACGAACGTAGTGCCGCTGCCGGAGTCGGACGTGATCTCACTGGAGATGGAGCCGAGTTCTGTTGATGCTGCTAGTGGGCAGGCAGAACAAGCTGGACACGAAGAAGAAGGCGCGAGTTCAAAACCCCCACCTCCATCCCGCAGTTCGGGTTCCATGCGGGTGACGGTGACGGTGAAGCTGCGCGCTTCTGAGCTGACTGACACGCCCTATGGGGACACTACGGCACAGCCGCAGGATCTCATTCCGCAGGCCATCGCTGAAGCTCGACGTCGGAACCCCGAGGTCCCTGTCGATGTTCTTCCCGAGTCTGAATTAACGCCGCTGCCTGGGGGGGATACGCTCTTCTCTTTGACGTGGAAGTATGCTGCTGCAGTCCCTTCAGCCAAGGATGCGTCCTAACCCTTTCTGCCGTTTGGCCTGTGTTTCTCGCCGAATCTGAACAGCCCGACGGTTTTTCTCCTGCCTAAAAAACAGCGCTACCGATTATCCTTGGTAGCGACAAAAGCCTCGCTTTTTCCAGGAGCTCATGGTACACCACCCATCGTATCGTAACGATTTTGTGGAGGTGCGCAATGCAAGGAACAAACGGACATCCCCATATCTTGTCTGGTGTAAAGGTTTTGGACTTTACCCAATATCTGGCCGGTCCAACAGTCACACGACTCATGGCCGAAATGGGTGCCAACATCATTAAGGTCGAGCAAGCTCCGATGGGAGACCCGTCCCGTTTGTTGCCGTTTATCAAGAATGACCGCAGTGCATATTTTGTCCAGCAAAATCGCGGAAAAAGAAGTCTGTGCCTGGACTTTGATAAACCCGAGTCTCTTGAAATCTTGCACGCTCTTATCCCCACGGTCGATATTGTTGTTGAAAACTTCGGACCGGGGGTCATGGAAAAGCGCGGCCTCGATTATGCCTCGCTCAAGAAATTAAACCCCCAAATTCTTATGGCCTCGATATCCGCCTTTGGCCGCACGGGTCCGCTCTCACATAAAGTGGGCTACGATTTTATCGCTCAGGCGTTTTCCGGCATTATGCATATGACCGGCAGCCCGGATGGCCCACCCCAGTTTGTTGGGCTGGGCATCGCCGATGTGAGTAGTGGCGTGCATGCGTTTGCTGCACTGGGTTATGCCCTGTACCACCGCGAGAAGACTGGCGTGGGGCAGCATATTGATCTGTCGATGGTCGATGCCATGTTCCATATGCATGAGCTCAACGTACAAGGACACGCCATGAGTGACGGGGAGTTCGTCCCGATGCGGATGGGTTCTCATCATTCGTTAGTCTGTCCGTGCGGCGTGTTTAAGGGACCTCAAGGCTGGATCGTGATACTCGTCCTGGACCGCCAGTGGGCCAATATGTGCAAGGCCATGGAAAAGCCTGACCTGATCGCAGATCCTCGTTTTGCAACGAATGCGGACCGGGCCAAAAACCAGCAGGAACTCATTGCTCTCATCGAAGAATGGATGCAGACTCAGCCCAGCGATGCGGCCGTCCTGCAGGTCTTTGAAGACCAGCGTGTACCGTCCGCCGCGGTTATGTCCATTACCGATATCTTGCAACATCCGTATTTCAAAGCCCGCGACATGGTCCGAACCGTGCCCGACCCCGTGCTGGGCGAAGTGACGATTCCGGGCTTTCCGCTCAAATACTCTGAATTCCCACAGTTGCTGGATATCCAAGCTCCACTTTTAGGCCAACACAGCGCCGACGTGCTGAGAGAGCAGCTGAGTTACACAGACGAGCAAATTGCCGCACTCCGAGACAAAGGTGTGCTCCATGCCGAGAATCGTTGAGGATCGTTGAGCATCGTTCATGAGACAGAAAGGGAGACCGTAACACGGAGGGATGGACATGCCAGCTATAACAACAGATACAGTCGAGATCTTCGGGCGTGGGGTTTCAAGGGCCGAAGGTATTGTCATCGATACAGAAGGAAATGCCTGGGGCGGGGGTCGAAACGGCATCGTTTACAAAGTGAGTCCAGACGGCGTGGTGCATGAAGTTGCTCAATTGCCGGACCGGGCCATCCCGAATGGAGTGACCCTGGACCGAGAGGGCAATTTCGTTTACTGCGATCTGAGACATAAAGCGGTCATGCGTCTCTCGCCAGACGGGAAGGTGTCCATGCTCGCCGACCGGGTGGGAGACTTTCCGATTTCGATTCCCAATTTCGCGAGTTACGATGCAGAGGGCAACCTGTATGTGTCCAACTCCAGCTCCCAGCCGGGCCGCAAGGTGTTCGAAGAATTTACCCACCCAGAGCCCAATGGTGCGGTGGTTCGCATACGGCCGGATGGTCGCACTGATATGGTCGCCACTGGGATCTATTTCGCCAATGGAACGGCCATCGATCCAAACGAAGACGCCGTCTATGTCTTGGAGAGCTCACGTAACGCTTGTGTCCGTATTCAGATCAAAAAAGACGGTACGTTTGGCAAGCCCGAAATCTATGCCCAGGGGTTTCCTGCACTGCCCGACGGAATGGCTTTTGATGTGGACCGCAATCTCTATATCACGTTGCCGGGCGTGCCGGAGAATGGCAAGTTAGAGCCGAGGAATACAATTATTCGGGTCGATCCGAGCGGAAACTGGTCCACGCTGATTGACGACCCGGACGGCACCAAACTCTCGTTTCCCACCAACTGCGCTTTTGGTGGACCGGACATGCAGGACCTCTTCTTCGCCAATTTGGAAGGCGATCATTTCAGTCGCGTGAGAACCTCCTTCCGTGGCCATCCGCTGTATCACCAACGTACCTAAGGGTTGACCGTTCGCGAACCGTCGCTACACACAGGAGGACCTCCGATGCAACACAGCACTGAGCGGATTCTCACTACCCATGTCGGGAGCCTGCCAAGAAATCCGACGCTGACGGATCTGTTGATTGAGCAGGAGCAAGGACGCGTGATAGATGAAGCCGAACTGGAACGCCAGGCGGAATCTGCGGTCCAGCATGTTGTCAGTAAACAGCTTGAAGCCGGAGTCGACGTTGGCAACGATGGAGAGCAGCCGCGGGTAGGCTTTCAAACCTATGTCCCCCAACGCATGCGTGGTTTTGGTGGGGAGAGCAAGCGGCCGACTCCGCAAGATATGGCCGAATTTCCTGATTTTATGGCTATGCTCGAACGCCGCAATATGATGCGAGCCAAGGTGTTCAACGCGCCACAGGCCATCGCCGCGGTAGAGTATGAAGATTTGTCGGGTGTTCAGCAGGAGTGCGCGTTGTTTCTACGCTGTACGGATCAGCAGTCTGATACGTTCATCGAGCGATTTATGACAGCGGCCTCGCCGGGCATCATTGCGACCACGATGCTGAATGCCCATTACGACTCGCACGAACGCTATGTTATGGCGATCGCTGAGCAAATGAAAAAAGAGTACGAGTATATTCACGCCCAGGGCTTACTGCTGCAACTCGATGCCCCGGATCTTGCCATGGAACGCACGTTTCTGTTCCAGGACCTCTCCATCGCAGAATTTCAGAAAACGATTGAAACGCATATTGAGGCCATCAATATTGCAACGGAAAATATCCCGGCTGATCGTATTCGACTGCATATTTGCTGGGGCAACTATGACGGCCCGCACAATCACGACGTACCGCTGGTGGATATTCTGCCGATTCTGTATCAGGCTCAGGTTGGCGCGCTGGCAATAGAACTGGCTAATCCGCGCCACCAACATGAGTATAAAGCCTTGCGGCGCTACCCCTTGCCGGAGAGCATGCTCTTGATTCCAGGCGTCATAGACTCCACGACAAATTACATTGAACACCCAGAAATCGTCGCCGACCGTATTTGCCAAGTGGTCGAAGTCGTAGGTGAGCGCAGTCGGGTGATTGCCGGCTCTGACTGCGGATTTGGTACCTTTGCCGGCTGGGAGATGGTTCCCGAGGGTGTGGTCTGGGCCAAGCTGCAGGCCTGTGCTGAAGGGGCCCAAATCGCGTCGCAACGTCTGTGGGGATAGCCTGCTTTTCAGACGGAGGAATGCGGCTCTTGGGGCAGGCCGCATTCCGTGTCTCGGATGGTCTTGGTTATTGATCGCCTGTCACGTTCGCCGTCCAGCCTCGTTCGCGGTTGGCTGTGGTACTCGAAATATTTTTCTTTGAATAGAAGCCGATTACGCCTAAAGCGTCCTGCGCGCGCAGGCGCCCAATAGGACCGGAGCTATAGGTAATATTCATGACGCGCCGCTGCGGGTCGATGATAAATGCCGCAGGTTGAATGATATTGCGTTTTTCCTCATACCAGCACCCGAGGGCGTCGGCGGTGGCCGGTCCGTCTACCCCGTACAGCATCGGAAACGTGAGGCTTAATTTATGCACGGTCTCTTGGGCTTTCTCCAGCGGGTCGGTTGACAGTCCGTACAGACTGATCCCCTGTGTCGTGGCCTGCTCCAGCTTGTCCTGATATTCAGCTAACTGCTGATCGCAGAACGGTCACCAGTGAGCCCGATAGACAATGAGAATTCCGTATGGGGTTGAGAGATCGTTCGGCAGGCTGACCGTCCCATCGTCAACGGTCGTCGCGGTCAGGCTCGGGAAATGATCACCTGGGTGTAGTCGCTGCATAATGCTCCTCCTATTTATATGACGGCCTGACGGCAGCCTGCTTGCTAAAATAGTCTGTTGGCTGGCAGAGGTCAATGGAAAAGGGGCAGGGCCTCGGGGGGGGGCCTGGCCGCTCTATATTAATGGGAAAGGGGCTGCTCAGCTTAAGGGTGGGGTACATCGAGCAACAACTTAGTTCCGAGATAAGATCTCCCCCGCAATCGGTTCGGCGTAGAATTCGCCTTTGTGTAGATCGACACAGCCGGTGCACTGCAGATATTCGATCGCGGTCCAGCACTCGGACGAACTTAAGAGAGGTTCGCCGCCAAGTGCTTTTGGCGTCACGTGCTTGAGGGCCACAGGCTGTTGATCCCGAATAAATTCGAGCACGCGTTGGGCACTGTCGCTTCCCCCCAGACCAAGACAGTGTCGAAACTGTTGGCCTAATTTCGTATTCTTTTCCTGGAATTCCTTTTCTATGGTCTCTGCCGTTGGACCTGGGTCTTGCTGGGTACCGCACCGATAAAAGAGCACGTCGAGGAGATAGGGCCAGCCCCCGGTTGCTCGAAGGATGGCCTCACACGTTTCCTCAGTATCGAGTTTGCCATGCCATGCATTGCCATGCATGGCAAGACGGTGACGGATTCCGACCGCGTTCCAGCGTCGAGGAAAAATCAGGGCTTTCAACTGACCCTCGAGCATGGTCCGTTCATCTGGTGGTAAGGAAAGCCAGGTCCATGTGGCTCGGGGATCGAAGAAGAAGAGCACGCTGAGTTGAACTTTGATTTTTCTGGTCTGTTTGATTTGATCGAGCGCGGTCTGGACCTGATCTCGGAGCTGCTCTTTGGAGCACTGGCCCAGAATCCGATAGGTCATGAGGCGTTCGTCAGAGCTATGTTCCTGACAATACTGTCCGAACCAGCGCTGCAGCTGCTCAGCAGTTGTAACCTCAGCCGGGATCTCCGTTCGGGGGACCTTCTTCCCGTTCGGCATATCGGTGGGCAGAACACGTTTATATGCTTCTATGATGTGTGAGAGTCCCAAGGCTTCAGAAGCAAACACAAAACCAACCCCGGAGCGTATGGCAGCCAGGCGGTGCTCTTGGGCGTACGTTAGGGGATTATATTGTCGTGCTGCTCCGTCGAGCGGCGGGTGTAAACTGTCCTCATCGTCCTGCCCTTTTAGGACGGGGACAGTCAGGACTGGGACAGTTTTGCCGACTGTCTTCCCTGCAGAGGTCTCTTTACGTTCTTCTGTTGGAGCGGACTGACGCGGGAGAGGCGGAGCTTCTTGTATTGCCCCATCCAAGACATGGTGTGTCTCCGGGGATGTCTTGGACGTGTATACAGGCATTGACGTGGGCTCAGCCGGTGCGGTTGCTGACTGCGCCGCTGAAAGCGCTATGGACGAAGAAAGGGGAGGCGAGGCGAGATCTTTTGCCGAAGACGGGACTGCGGTGTCGATCGGCTTGTCTTCCTTATCCGCAGCTGAGGGTTGGGAGGTAGGGGCCGCGTCAAAGATTTGGCTTAACTGTCCATAGACCTGAGTAATCTGTCCTTCAAGTTCGAGCAGTGCTTTCCGGCGTGGCAGGTCTTTGGTGAGCGTTTTCGCCTGGGGTATTTGTCGTTTTTCTTGATACTGTGTCGGGAGAGAACGCAGCGCTTCGCATTGGGCTATCGCCTGTTGCGCATCACTCATGGGACAGGCTTTACTATCCCATTTTTTCATGGCCGCAATACCAAAAAAGAGCAAACTCTCGGCGCACTGGGTTGCGACCTCGCTCAGGGCTTGCTGGAGTTTGTGCTGATACTCTATCTGATGATGTTTCTGGCGAGCGATGCGTTGGACTGCATCGATAAAAGCGTTTGCTTCTCGCCACTCTCCTGCCTCCGGGGGCAGAGCCTTGAGTTGCGCGAGCCAGTCTGCCCAATCGACCGCAGGACCTGTTTCTGACCGTGGAGCTTCACTATCGGCATGATTGGAACGAAAGAACGGGATATTAAACGCGCGCTCACCCATGATTTG
>CAUZQN010000149.1:0-6754 GCA_963581605.1 uncultured Binatia bacterium (SeqCode) | reverse complement strand
GCCAATAATTTTTGGCTCAAAGCAGGGAAATTGATCGCATTCTGAATGATGCCGTCTTGGAGGAAGAGTGAGACTTGATCTGCAATTGCGACGGCGACGTTAATCTGGGCCTCATCTGTTGCGGCTCCCAGGTGAGGGGTGCAAATCACATTATCGAGCTGGAGTAATGGGTAGTCTGCCGGCGGTGGTTCTTGGGTAAACACGTCGAGGGCGGCTCCGGCGACTTTCCCACTCTGCAGGGCATCCAGGAGCGCGTTTTCATCGACAATCCCGCCGCGTGCGCAATTGATAATACGGACGCCGTCCTTCATCTTGGCAAAGGCTGCGGCATTGATAAGTCCGCGTGTTTTTTTCGTCAAAGGCGTATGCACGGTAATAAAATCCGCCTGGCTATACAGTTCCTCGAGAGTTGCTGGCTCGACGTTCATCTTGGCTGCGGCTTCAGGGGTCACAAACGGGTCATACGCAACCACGCGCATGCGAAGTCCAAGTGCGCGTTCGGCGACTATAGTGCCGATATTTCCCAGGCCGACAACGCCGAGTACTTTGTTACAGACTTCTGTGCCCGTAAACGCGGCGCGTTTCCAATGCCCGGCCTTGAGCGAGGCGGTAGCCTGAGGAATATTCCGGGCTAGGGCTAGGAGGAGTGTCACCGTGTGCTCGGCCGTGGTGACATTATTGCCTCCAGGAGTATTCATGACGATAATACCGCGTTTGGTGGCTGCCTCGACATCGATATTATCAACCCCGATTCCCGCCCGGCCAATGACCCGTAGATTTTGTGCGGCGCTAATAATATCTGCGGTTACTTGTGTCCCGCTCCGAATAATGAGCCCATGGTAGGCTGGAATGAGCTGGACAAGTTCCTCTCCGGTCAGCCCGGATCGAACATCAAATGCGATCTCAGGCTGTGCTTGCAGCCGTTTGACCCCTTGTGGAGCGAGGGGGTCGGTAATGAGTATTTTGTGTGACATGGGGCTTACTCGACTGGTGGCCATGTCGGGAGCAGTGCGGATTCGGCGGCCCGGATTCCTTGACCGAGCTCGACCGGGACTCCCCAACGGCTGAGGGCCATCTCCAGGGTGCTGATCGCCGTGATAACGTCAAACGGGCCAACATAGCCAATATGCGAGATACGGACAATCTTGCCCTTGAGGTGATCTTGGCCGCCGGCAATATCAACGCCCATCCGGTCGCGCATATAGGCGAGTAATTGGACGCCGTCGACCTGAGACGGAAGCCAAACGCCTGTCGCGGCCGGGCTCGGATGATCGGCTGCGAGGAGGTCGAGATCCAGTGCCTGCACGGCTGCCCGTGTCGCGTTCATTAATGAGACGTGGCGGGTAAACACATTTTCCAGACCCTCTTCTTTGAGTAAGCGCAGGACTTCATGCAGTCCATTGATGAGGGAAATGGCAGGGGTATAGGCCGTCGTATGTTTGGCTTGTTCCTTGCGCTCTTTTTGTAGATCGAAGTAGAAACGGGGAAGCTGGGCCTGTTCAGTCTGCCGCCACGCCTTCGGACTCAGGGCGAGAAAGGAAAGTCCGGGGGGCAGCATAAGCGCTTTTTGCGAACCGGTAATAAGGACATCAATACCCCACCGATCCATGGGGATGTCCATCGCGCCAATTGCGGTAATGCCATCGACTATGAGCAAGGTTTCGGTGTCTTGGGTGAGGGCGGCAATCTCTTTGACTGGATGGAGAGCCGTGGTGGAGGTCTCGCTGGCCTGCATCAAAATGGCTTTTGTGTTTCGCTGACGACGGAGTGCCTGTGCCACACGCTCAACCGAAACGGCGTAGCCCCATTCGACTTTGATCTCTTGTGTGTGTACGCCAACGGCAGCGCATATTTTGAGCCAACGCTCACCAAACTTTCCGCCGTTGACAACGGTCACCGAGTCGCCTGGAGAGCAGGTATTGGTGACCGCGGCCTCCATTGCGCCAGAGCCCGAAGCCGCAAGGATCAGGACATCGTGTTGCGTTTGAAAAAGCCACTGTAGACCGCTTTGTACTTCGGCAAAGATCTGGCTGAATTCAGGGCTGCGATGGTGAATAAGGGGCTGCGACATGCGGAGCAACACCTCGGGTGGAACTTGAGTCGGTCCTGGGGTGAGTAGATATCGTTTTAACATCTCGGTGTTTAGACTCCATGAAAAACCCGGACGAACTCCCCGCGTCCAGGCCTACAACACTATCATCCTTCTTAACAAAGGAATGGTGTATCGAAGCGAAGAAGGCGAGTCAATAATGGCGGTTGTGAGCCTAAACCTCCTAAATATCTTTAGTTTTCGCTTGACACCCCAAAAACCGCGTAATATAGTCGTGGGAGAAAGTGGGAGAAAGTGGGAAATAGGAGAAAGTCGTGTTTCGGGGCAGCTTTGAGCACACCATCGACGAGAAAGGCAGGGTCAGCATTCCCTCGAAATTCCGAGAAATTCTGGTTGCAAGGAACGATGCCCGGCTCATTGTCACGAAATTCATCCTGGATTCCTTTCGATGTCTGGATGTCTACCCGTATGCAGAATGGGAGCATTTTGAGCAAGAGTTGAGTAAAAAGCCGCGGTTTGATCCGAATTTCTTGAAACTCGAAATATTTTACCTGTCAAATGCTCAGGAATGTTCGGTCGATAAACAAGGCCGCATTCTGATTCCCCCGATTCTGAGAGACTATGCCGGCCTGGGGAAAGATGTCATGTTTGCTGCTGCTCTTCAGAAGTTCCGGATCTGGAACACGGCGACATGGCAGAAATTTAATGAAGAATCTGAAAAAGAGCTTGCTCAAGACCCAAGATTATTCAGTAACCTCAATGCAAGTGTGGCATAAATGCCAACGGCATTTATGCCAGCAGCATACATGTCGATAGAAAGCACACTAACACGTCGGGCGATACCGAAAAATCCCATATGGAAACAGTCTCCGCTTCCGACCCCGCAGACGTGATACCGGCTGGTGTACACATCCCAGTGATGCTGGAGGAAGTACTATCTTTCCTCGGGCCTTGTCTCAGCGGAGATCTCCTTGACGGAACACTGGGCGGTGGCGGACACGCTATCGCCGCGCTAGAAGCAAGCGCTGGAGGCGGAAGACTACTCGGGCTAGATCGAGATCAGCATGCGCTCGCAGTGGCACGACAGCGGCTGGCTCCGTTTGCGTCACAGTGTGTCTTCGTACATGCAAATTTTAGCCAAGCGCCTGACGTGCTGCGGGAACTGGAATGGAACGGGGTGGACGGAGTGCTGCTTGATCTTGGTTTTTCATCCCTGCAAATCGAGGATGGAGACCGCGGGTTTAGTTTTTTACGCCCTGGCCCGCTTGATATGCGCATGGACCAACACGAAGAGCATTACGCGGCCGACATTGTCAATCATGGCAGCCAAGACGAATTGCAGGCCATCTTCCGAGAATTCGGCGAAGAGCGCGCTGCGAGAGCGCTCGCGCGTGCGATTATCCGGGTACGGTCAGAAAACCCGATAACGACCACGACCGCCCTGGTCGAGATTATTGAGCGCGTTATCCGACCGACGTCCCGGACTCGGATGCATCCCGCGACACGGGCCTTTCAAGCGCTACGCATCGCGGTGAATCAAGAACTCCAGCACCTGGAAACATTCCTGAGAGAGGGCTATCGGCTGTTGCGACCGATGGGACGCATGCTGATCCTCTCCTATCATTCCCTAGAGGACAGATTGGTGAAAAAGGCATTTCGCCGCTGGGCCTCGACCTGCATCTGTCCACCCCAGCTGCCAGTATGCGCGTGTGGCTGGACACCGCAGGTGCGCCTGCTAACGACCAAACCGCTCACCCCAAGACCAGAGGAAGTACTGACAAATCCACGTGCCCGGAGTGCACGACTGCGGGCGGTCGAGAAACGTGCAGAGGAAGAAGGGTAGATGCGAAGCGGGGCCGTTTGGGGGCGTTATATCCTGATTTCTGCGGTTGGACTGACCCTTATTCTGACCCACGTCTGGATTCGTCTGCGCGTGGTTTCCGTTGGATATGCGCTCGCAAATACGCGTCAACTCGTCCACACACTGGAGGAAGAACAGCAGGCGTTGAAGGTTGAGTGGGAAGCTATAACGGCCCCAGGCCGTCTGACGCAGAGTGCTGGCAAACGCATTGGTCTGCATATGCCTCGCTCCGAGCAAATTATTATACTGCCGTAGGAGGAGAAAATGGCGGGTCGACTGCGAATAGTTGCAGGGGTGTTGGCGGTGGGATTGTTGGTGGTATTGGCTCGTCTCGTCCACCTCACGGTTGTCGAGGGAGACTCCCTCGCTCAGCGGGCGGCCGGCCAGCACCGCAAACGTGTGACGGTGCAACCGTATCGAGGGGCTATTGTTGATCGCAATGATCGTCTGCTGGCGTTTAGCGTTGGCGCGCAGTCCCTCTTTGTTCATCCCCAAAAACTGCCTGCAGATATTGACGTCACTATTCCGATTATGGCAGAGCAGCTTTCGCTATCGGTACAGCAGGTTAAGCATACCCTGCACTCATCTACCCCGTTTGTGTGGTTGAAACGAGGCGTCTCGCCTCGGGAAGCTGACCGAGTCAAAGCGCTCGGTCTGTCTGGCATAGACAGTGAGGAAACACAGCGACGGGTCTATCCACACGGCAGCTTAGCTGCCCCGCTGCTTGGCTTCGCTGATGTTGATGCCAGAGGCTTAGCAGGCGTGGAGTATGCCTATGATCAATACCTGCATGGCAAGGCGGCCAGGACATTGGGCGAGCGAGATGCGCTCGGACGCACGATCTTCATTCATGGCAGCCCGCAGCGGCCGGACGCGCTCCAGGCCCGCTTGACGCTGGATGCCAGACTCCAATACCTAGCCGAACGAGAGTTAGGACGCGCCGTACAAATGAGCGGAGCACGGGCTGGGACCGTACTCATACTTGATCCGCGCACGTTCGCCGTTCTTGCCCTGGCTCAAGTGCCGACGTTCGATCCCCATACCCCTGGCGATTCCGCACCCGATGCGCGGCGGAATAAGGCCATTAGTGATTGTTATGAGCCTGGCTCAACGCTGAAAGCGCTGTTAGTGGCTGCTGCTTTAGACTCTGGGCAGGTTCGTCTACAGGATCGGATTTTTTGTGAATACGGCGGCTACCGGGTTGGGCGTCATACCATTCATGACGTCCATCCGTATGGGGATCTGAGTGTGGGTCAGATCTTGATCAAGTCGAGTAATATTGGCGCGGCAAAAATCGGCCAGCGCCTAGGTAAAGAACTCTACTATCAGTACCTGCAAGGATTTGGGTTAGGACAGAAGACGGGAGTCGATCTGCCCGGAGAAAGTACTGGGATTCTCCCTGCGCTGCGGAACTGGTCACGTATCAAACTCGTCACTGCGAGCTTTGGTCAAGGCGTGGCGGTCACACCGCTGCAGTTGGCGAGTGCCTATGCGGTCCTGGCTAACGATGGCATGCTGATGCGTCCCTATGTCGTGAGTGAAATCCTGAACGCGAAAGGAGACGTAGTGCATGCCAATAGTCCCCTCCGTCTGAGACAAGTCATCCGGCCTGATACGGCTCGGAAGATGCTTGCCCTCCTTGAGCATGTGGTTGAGCCGGGCGGGACCGGCTGGCGTGCACAGATTGAAGGTTTTCGTGTGGCAGGAAAAACAGGGACCTCTCAAAAGGTTGATCCACACGGTGGGTATTCTGCGAAGGGTCGGATAGCCTCCTTCATTGGTATCGTTCCTGCGGATCGGCCTCAGCTCGTGATATTGGTGGTGATTGATGAACCCCAGACAGCGGTCTATGGCGGTACAGTCGCTGCGCCGGTTTTTCAGACGATTGCTCAGCAGGCCTTAGCCCAGCTCGGTATCGTGGGGAGTCAGGAGCAGCGTGGTGGCGTGCAGTGGGCGCGCACGGAGCGGGCGCGCACGGAGCGGGCGCGCATAGAGCGGGTACGCGCTCAGCGGCCTTCCAGTATCCTGCCGCATGCGCCGGTCTCGCTTGGTGACCGGGGTGGGCCAGGTGGGCAAAGTGAGCAGGGTGGGCAGGGGAGAAGAGCGGAGAAGCAGGCGACTCTGTTGCCAGGCCAGCGCGATGGCAGGAATTTTATCGGGCTCAGTCTACGTGAGGCGATGCGGACAGCGTCCCAGAGCGACCTGCGGGTTGTTGCCAACGGGAGTGGCTATGTGATGCGTCAGGTGCTGCGCACAGATCCGCCCGAAGAGCCCGTCTATGAGTTGACTCTTGAGACTGGTTGGTGAGGTGTAGTGTGGCGTGCCTGCGTGATCTGCTCCCCAAGGATCCCTCGATACAGGTTCGAGGCAAGATCGATATGGCGGTTGAACAGCTTGCCTACGACTCTCGCCGGGTCGAACCTGGAGCGGTGTTCTTTGCTTTGCCGGGAACCAAGACCAAGGGGGCGGCTTTCCTTGAGCAAGCGCTCGATCACGGTGCCCGGGCCGTTGTGGTACCTGCGGGAACGGTGGTGCCGGCCGGCGTGACTGTTATTACTGCGGCGCGGCCACGGCGCTTACTCGGAGTCATGGCTGACGAGTTTTATCAGCGGCCGAGTGGCCAGCTGACCCTTATAGGCGTGACTGGGACGAGTGGGAAAACAACCACAACGTATGTGCTGGAAGCGATCGGCAAAGCCGCAGGCTGGTCTGTCGGGGTGATCGGAACGGTGAACTGTCGGTATGGAGATCAGACATTATCTGCGCCTTTTACAACGCCTGAAGCGGTTGAGCTGCAAGCGCTGCTACGCACGATGGTCTTGGCTGGCATTAGTCATGTAGTG
>CAUZQN010000148.1:0-6760 GCA_963581605.1 uncultured Binatia bacterium (SeqCode) | reverse complement strand
TCCCGGTTCAGCATTTCAGCGTTATTCTCGATTGGGACGCCTGGCATACGCTGGCTCACCACTTGACCCAGGTGGGGGTGTCGTTCTTGATCGAGCCGTATATTCGTTTCCGTGGACAGGTCGGCGAGCAGGCAACCCTGTTCTTGCTAGACCCGAGTCAGAACGGACTTGAATTCAAAGCGTTTAAAGACGAAGGACAAATATTTGCGAGCTAGACGCCGTACTCGTAGCAGGCATGAGAAACAGGAGGACAGCATGAAAGCACTGGCATTCTTAGCGATAGGCAAGGTCGGTATTATTGATATACCCATTCCCGATCCTGGTCCGAATGATGCGGTTATTAAAACCACGGCGTCGTTGATTTGCACCTCAGACGTTCACACCGTTCGTGGGGTCATCGAGATTCCCGAAGGACGAGTCTTAGGCCACGAAAGCGTCGGCATTGTGTATAAAGCCGGGGCGAATGTCGCAACCTGTAAAGAGGGCGACCGCGTTGTCATCAACGCCATCACACCCTGCGGCAAGTGCGATCCATGCCAGCGCGGGCTGGCTTCGCAGTGCGGCGGCATGCTCGGCGGCTATAAGTTCACCACCCAGCGCGACGGGAATATGGCGGAATATTTCTTTGTCAATGATGCGGACTACAACGTTGTCGCCATTCCGGATGATTTGACGGATGAGCAAGCGCTGTACACCACAGACATGATGTCCACCGGCCTTGTTGGAGCACAGAATGCAGAGATTCCCGCCGGGGGAACGGTGGCCATATTTGCGCAAGGCCCGGTCGGCTTATGCGCCACAGCCAGCGCACGGATGCTGGGAGCAGGGCTGGTCATCGCCGTTGACTCAAAGCCGGACCGTAAAGAGCTGGCAAAAAAGATGGGCGCCGATGTCGTTGTTGATCCAACCGAAGGTGACGCGGTCGAACAGATCATGCAGCTCACCAACGGGCTCGGCGTAGACTCAGCCATTGAAGCGCTCGGGTCTCCCATTACGTTTGAAAACTGCGTGAAAGCCACAAAACCGGGGGGTGTGATTTCCAATATCGGCTACCACGGGGAAGCGGGCGATACCCTGAGTATTCCCCTGCCGGAGTTCGGTCTCGGCATGGGCGATAAGAAAATTCATACCGCTCTTTGCCGTGGCGGCCGCGAGCAAGTCATACGATTGTTGCGTCTGATCCAAAACGGCCGCATTGACCCCACGCCGCTCACAACGCATAGATTTCCGTTTTCAGAAGTTGAGCAGGCGTTCGAAATGATGACGACGAAAGCGGATAATGTCGTTAAGCCGCTGATTACCTTTTAGTCGTCCCCCTGCTTATTGAGAAATGGCGGGCAGCTTCTACGGGCTGCCCGTTTTCATATGGCTTTCAGAGTCTTTTGATGTCTCTTTTCTTGAAACTCGCCGGTGTCCTTTTTCTCATCTTCCTCATCTTGCTCAGTACCGCTCAGACTGAGACGCAAGACAATCTTGAAAAAGGTATCCAGCTCTTTCAAGACAGCAAACCTGCCCAGGCCCGGAGGATTTTCGAGCTCCTGCTGGAGCAGCAAGCCACGAATCCGACAATCGCCTTCTACCTTGGCCGCATTACTTTTGACGAGCAAGACTACGAACAGGCCATAGTCTGGTTCAAGAAAAGCCTCGATACGGGGCAGTGTCATGCCGAGTATTCTTTGTGGCTCGGGCGCGCCTATGGATACTACACCCAGCAGGCCAGTATTTTTCGTCAACCCTTTTTAGCCAAGAAAGTCCAAAGACATTTCGAACGAGCGGTTTCTTGTGACCCCAATCACGTTGCAGCCCGGTGGGATCTGATGGAATATTACCTGAAAGCTCCCGGTTTCCTTGGCGGGAGTACAAAGAAAGCCAAGGAACAGGCGACGGCCATTCAGCAGCGCGCCCCACAAGAGGGCCAAAGAGCGTGGGCGTTGATTGCTGAGCTAGACAAATAAGGGCAACGCATTACTCCCCTACACATTCACCCTCTCTCACGCCAAGAGCTAAAGAATCCCAGGGCTGAACCGATAGGTCCGCTAGAGGGATTTATAGCCAATGACGGGAGGAAACCATGCCGAAACATAAAAAGGAATTCACTTTCCTCGAACTGATGGAAAAAATCAGCGAAGCGGCAAAGAATGATGACGAAGTGCTCGCGACGGTCACCCATCTTGTCAATAGTGGTCGAGTCCGTTTCGGCGGGAATTTAGCTCGCGCAAAAATTGCCACCCGTCCGACACTTGCGGCCTTCCTCAACAAAGTACGATCAGAACCGTCGTACGGAACGGGGCAGAACTCTTTATCTATCTTCAGTCAAACGCCAGTTATGCAGCGGCCCCGAAAGCGACGCAGGATCTCCCGTGCGATCTGGCCGGAATGCTGCATACTTGCCAGCCCCTCAATAATCACCTGTTCGATCTGTTCGGCTCGCACCTCGTCGCGAGCCTCGTGTTTCTCTGCGCCGGCTCCAATCAGCAGTTGGGCAGGAATACGTTCTTTTGAGAGCCTAAACTTATCGGCAATGCTACGCAGCTGACTCAGCGAACTGACCTCCGCTTTGATGCTAATCCGGCACGGCGCATCTTCGTTTTCAATGCCGACTCTGATGATTTTCAGGTCCACACGTTCAGCCATACCATTCGCCCCTCTTAGGACTCGGCCTCACCCGGCTTCTCATACACCCGAATCGGGATGATTTGACGACATGTCGGACACGGGACCTCTTTGATCACGGGAAAGGATCGGTAGGTCGCAGTAATCTGTTTGAGCTGGATAGTGAGCTCTTTTTCGCAGCAGGGTTGTAATGCGTCAGCCATGCCTTTTGCACTAGCCAACCGGTCTGAGTAAGTCAAGGACGCAGGAACCCTTGCCCCCTCTGTGCCGTATGTCCCGTCATGGTTTCTTCTTAATCGTTGCCCCGGAATTCTGGCGCATAACGTCCGAGACGCGCCGGGCTTCGCTCTGTTCCCCCAGGGACAGCGCTTGTTTAAACTGAACAGACAGCATCCGCATTAACGCTGCCTCTTGGGGGTCGAGTACGTCAGCTAACTGAGCCAGGGTGTCCATTGCCGCCCCAATCTTCACCCCGGCCTTGGGCACGTCGCCGTCAGCACGCGCGGCTACCGCCTCTTGGAGGAATTTCTGTACCACGAGTAACCCCGGCTTGGCTTGTGGACCAAGAACGACTTCCAGCTCGGGCAAGCGGGTCAGCAGTGTATTCAACGACTCTGGATACGAATGATCGTGTGCCATATAGTAAGAAGCGTCTTCAATTTTTGCATTGAAGTCAAGTCAGCATGAAACGGACGATATCTTTATCATGAAAATGAACGGAAATCCTTCGACCTACCAAGCGCGGCGTCAGGCATTTATCGAACAAATGGACGCACAGGGGGGCGACGCTGTCGCTATTTTTCCCGCTGCGCCATCTTCAATTCGCTCCCAAGACGTAGAATACCGCTATCGGCAGGACAACGATCTCTATTATCTGACCGGCTTTCCAGAGCCGGAATCCTTATGCCTGCTCTCTCCGCAGCATGAAAAAGAACAGTTTATTCTGTTTGTTCGTCCGCGCGACAAACAAAAGGAGACATGGACGGGCAAGCGGTTCGGCATCGAAGGCGCGGCAGAATTTTTCGGTGTGGATGCAGCCTATAGCATTGATCAGCTTGACGAAATCTTGCCCCAGCACCTGCTCCAGACGGAAAAAGTCTATTACGGCTTAGGTCGCGATGAGCGTTTAAATACGAAAATATTGGACTTTGTACATCAAGCCCGCCTCCAACGCCCACGCAGCGGCCAGGGGCCCGTCGCCATCATTGATCCGAGCGAAATCCTGCATGAACTACGCTTATTCAAAAATCCTGAGGAAATCGCCCTCATGCGGCAAGCGGTGAAGGCCTCGGCCGCCGCCCATCAGGCCGCGCTCCAAGAGACTCGGCCCGGCATGTATGAGTACGAAATTGAAGCGCTGCTAGAATTTCACTTTCGTCGCAACGGAGCCGAAGGACCAGCGTATCCTTCCATTGTCGCCTCCGGTGCAAATGCCACGATCTTGCACTACATCACCAACGATCAGCAAATGCAGGCCGGCGATCTCCTGTTGATTGATGCGGGCTCAGAGTACGGCTGCTATTGCTCCGATGTCACACGCGCCTTTCCGGTCGGGCAACAGTTCTCCGGGCCACAGCGAGAGATCTATGAACTGGTGCTGACCTCCCAAAAGCAGGCCATCGAAATGATCCGGCCTGGCCTGCGCTTTGACGATGTGCACCAACGTGCAACCGAAATCCTGATAGACGGTCTGCGCGATCTCGGCATCCTGTCCGGCAGCACCGAGAGTATTCTTGAAAAAGGTGACTATCGTCAGTTCTATATGCATCGTACGAGTCATTGGCTCGGCATGGATGTGCATGACGTTGGGAAATACAAGATCGGAGAAGAGTCTCGAGAACTCGAACCAGGCATGGTCCTCACGGTTGAGCCCGGCCTGTATATTGCCGCAGATGCCGAGGTGGCGGAGGCATATCAGGGTATCGGCGTCCGCATCGAGGACGATGTGTTGGTCACACCCGATGGCTACGAGGTGCTCACTGCCGCCATTCTTAAAGAGGTTGACGATATCGAAGCAGCTCGGCGTGGAGGTTAGGCAGCGCAGCCTGTGTCAAGACATTTTCTGACTATGTGTACTGAGATATTTAAGGATAGTCGTCTTCTCAGACTCCGATAAGGACGGCCGGCCCATGCGTTGAAACTCCGTCTCCATACGCACCAGCATAAACTGCCACATCTCAGTCGTGAGCAGGCCCGGATGATACAGCCGATGGCAGCCCGAGCAGCGCTGTGTATAAAGCTGCGCGCTCTCGGATTCCGGATCGGGTAAAGACGCATTACAACCTGCCGCATAGACACTCGCGATCAAAAACAAGAGCCCTAAGAATATTCGCCTCATTCATCCTCTTTATTCTGGATCAACGACAAACGGCTCGCGGCATACTGCCACTTGGCCCGGAATATCTTCGATCAGCACCTCTATGGTCTGGATGCTGTTGCCCCGCGCGTCAGCCAAGCGAGTGCGTATGCGTGCAATCAAATACTGAGCGATCTGCTCGGATGACGAGTGCACTATGGGCAGCAGGCATACGTCTTGACGCGGGAAGCTGAACTGTGCGCCGTCCTCACATTCTACCTGAACGGTCTCTGTATCGACTTTAATAACGAGACAGTCGCTTTGTTCAGGTAATAAAGTACGAAAGTGGAGTGTCCGGCACTCCTCTTTCGCAATTTTCTTCAGCACCAGGAAATCAACTACATAGCCATCAGGACCGACCGGTCCACTCACCGTCACTTGGACCTGATACGTATGGCCGTGCAAGGGTTCCCGGAATCCTTTAAAGGCGATGAAGTGCGCGGCAGTGAAACACAACTGCTCCTTGCCTATCGACACAGAGAAAATACTCATACGTTTATCCTATTTGCCTAACGGTCATCGAATCCAGAAAACCCTGGAGTCCGCTCCGACGCAATGCAGCTTCCGGACGGCCAAAGGCACGTTGATACTGCTGCTGAGTCAAGCCCGTGGTCTCCAGGAAACAGACCACTTCTTCGGCCAGGACAGGCAAAACAGGTTGAATAGGCTGGAGACGCTGATAAAGTTGCCCGGCCAAATCAGTCTCATCAGCGATAGTTGAAAGAAAATCCTGAACACAGATCCCGTGAGCACCACCAAGGAGACAGGACAGAAAGTAAGCAATCTGATCGTCGTTCGGCTTTCGACGCCAGGTTTCTGCTGTACTCAGAATACTTTCGATCCCAGTCTGCTGACGAACGGACATCACGTCGGACGACCCAGTTCCCTCAAAACCGGGAGCGAGAAAGATTAAGGCACAGTCTGTCCCATTTAGCCGCACAGGATGGGGGATATAATGGGGTGAAGTGTAACCCGTGAGAGCGAAGAGCTGGCGACGATAGGCAACCAAATCATGCCCATTCTGAGCGTCTAGATTCCAAAGCCATTCGGCAACCCCAAGTCCATTTTCCCGCGCCCGCTCAACAAGTTTATACATGCTAGCCGGCTGATAACCTTCTCGTTTCACAAGCCGGCCAAAATCCTCCAATGTAACCGTTAATCCCAGCGCTTCCACTCTTCCGTCGGGCTCGGTTTCACAAGAGACGACCTCACCCTCCAACGGAAGGCTTGCAATCTCGATGTTTGTGGCGAACCGGTCGCCATACATGGACAATTTCGCAAAGCCGCGCACGCAGTTGTCCAAAGCGACAATACAGGCATCATAAATCTGAAACCTTCCTGAGAACGCTAGACCACGGCCACTCATTAATGACCCGTGGCCGATGAGTGTCACCTTCATAAGAAGCTTCTACCTTACCGGCGGCGCTCAACGCAGAAAAGGCCGGTCGGGTCTGATCCGCGGGGGGTCCTTTTCGGTAAGAAAGGCGCGTTACGGACCGTTCTGGGACGTTCTCGGCATTGTCATCCTGAAAAGTTGGCTTAAAACCTGCTGCGCTGGGGATAATGGTGTAGCGCAGCGCTTCATTCCGTATCGTCCTCAGGCGACTCCGGAGCAGAGAAAATATGAACTATCATATCCGTCATACCTGTAGTCTGTGCCTTCTCAACCGCCGCCCAGTCGTGATCAGGCAGGACGGCCAGTGCGGGGAACAGGTCTTTGAACTTCTTGAGACGCCAGACCGCGTCCCACCAGGCTTCACGCTTGAAGGCAAAGCCGGGCATCCACGCATA
>CAUZQN010000147.1:0-6805 GCA_963581605.1 uncultured Binatia bacterium (SeqCode) | reverse complement strand
CGTATACAATGTGATTGGCACCCTAGCCCGACATTGGGAGGCGTCAAAAAAATTCCGGGTCTGGGCGTATCACATTATGGGCGACACCTCGACTTTGGTGCCACGCGCGCGCGAGCTGCTGATTTTGCGTATCGGCTGGTTGTGCCAGGCTGAATATGAGTGGGGCCAGCATGTCTATTTCGGCAAAGGAGCCGGTCTGGCCGACGAAGAGATCGCGCGGATCAAAGAGGGCCCAGACGCCGAGGGCTGGGACCCGTTCGATGCCACTCTCTTACGCGCAGCCGACGAGTTGCACGCGGACGCACTTATCAGCGATGCCACCTGGGCAGCCCTGAGCGAGCGCTATAATACCCAGCAGCGCATGGACGTGGTCTTCACTGTGGGCCAGTATAATATGGTTTCTATGGCCCTCAACACCTTTGGCGTGCAATTAGACAAAGGCGTCAAAGGCTTCTAAAGAGGATCCCCTCTTGGGAGGGGTGGCGCGTAGCGCCGGGGTGGGTTCCCCGCATCGCCACTTTATCTGCTGTCCTCAAACTTATCGAAGCAAACTCGGAGCAAACAATGTCCTCACTCAAAGATCAAGCCTGTATCACCGGCGTTGGCGAAACCGCATTTACACGCGGTACGGACAAAACCGAATTCGCTCTCATGCTGGAAGCCTGCATGAACGCCATTGCCGACGCGGGTCTCAGCCCACACGACATCGATGGTGTCATTCCGCCACCCACGCCCCATGCGACGTCTGAACATTTTGCGGCCAATTTGGGTATTGAAGACTTGCGCTACGCCACCACGGTTCATATGGGCGGCGCCAGTCCGGTCACCGCACTACAGAGCGCCGCCTTAGCCGTCGCCTGTGGGGTGGCAAACCACGTCTTGATTCCCTTTGGCTGGAAAGGCTATTCGGGCGCGCGCGTGCGAAGTCTTGGCAGCGACGAGGGAGACAACATCGGCGGAGCGCTTGCCACACTCATGAACACTGTGAATGAGTATTATCTGCCTTTTGGCGCATCGGTTCCGGTGCAGTGGTACGCCTGGATCGCCACGCGACACAAAGAGATGTATAACGTGCCGGACGAGGCGACCGGGGCAATCGCCCTCGCGGCGCGCAAGCACGCCCAGCTGAATGACAAAGCCTATATGCGCGGCCGCCCGCTCACTATGGAAGACTATTTGAATGCGCGCTGGATCGCCAAACCCTTCCGTCTCTTTGATTGCTGTTTGGAAACCGACGGGGCGTGTGCGGTTGTTGTTTCCTGCGCCGAACGGGCCACAGATCTGCGCCAGACGCCCGTCTATCTGTCCGGCCTTGCCGAAGGACACCCCTACCCCGCGGATGATATTCCCGCCCGGCCGGATCCCTTTAAAATTGGCCTGAGCTTTGCCACGCCTAAAGCCTTGCAAATGGCCGACATCGATCTCAAGGACCTCGACTTCATGCAAGTCTACGACTGCTTTACTTATGTCGTTCTGCTGCAACTCGAGGCGCTCGGACTCTGCGCGCGGGGTGAAGTCGCCGATTATGTACAAAACGGACGTCTGGAACTCGGCGGTGAACTGCCCATCAACACGCATGGTGGGCTGCATTCCGAAGCGCACGTCTCCGGCATGAACCACATCGTCGAAGCCACCCGTCAGCTACGCCACGACTGCGGCGAGCGGCAAGTCCGAGACGCTCAGCTCGGCCTGGTGACCGGCTGGGGCGACTTTGGAGATGGCAGTTTAGCAATTTTGCGGCGGTAGTGTTAATTCGCGGCTCTAGACTGAAATCGGATTGGCAGATTGGGAGGGCGAGCCGGGGCTCACCCTCCTCAGTGTGGGCTACGCGCCGGGCCCGAAAGCTTCGACCGTACGCATATCAGGCAACGACTCGTTATCCACTCGGATCGGCAAAAGGCACACATGGGTCGCACCCGCTTTGAGCTGCGCATCAAAACGATCACGAATCTTCTCTTCGCTGCCCCAGGCAACAATGGCGTCGACGAGCGCATCGCTACAGCCGTTTTCAAAGTCCTCGTCCTTCCAGCCCAGATTTTTCAGATTATTTGTATAATTGGGTAACCGGGGGACGTAGGTCTTCATATATCGACGTGCCGCGTCACGCGCCTTGGTTGCATCGCTCTCAAGAATCACCGCCTGTGCTACACAGATCCAGGGCTCAGGGCCTATCTGCTCACGAACTTTTGCTGTGTGTTCCGGCGGCACGAAATACGTATGCGTGCCCTGAGCCTGTTCTGCAGACAGCGCAAGCATCTTGGGATGCAACGCCGCGAGGACAATGGGGGCGGGCGTCTTGGGTTTGGGCGCCTGATAGAATGTATCCTTGAGCTTGGGCAGGTACTCCTTCATATAACTATACGGCTTGTTATAGTCGTGCCCGCGTAGGTTGGACACAATCGGTTTATGGCTTACCCCGATGCCGAGCACAAAACGACCGTTTGACAGCTCGGCGACCGTATTCGTCGCAGCCGCCATGGTATACGCGTCACGCGCCCAGATATTGGCAATCCCGGTTGCGATAGACAAACGCTCCGTGTTGCTGAGCAGATACGCGGCATGCGCAAACGGCTCACGTCCGACTGCCTCAGGTATCCACAACGCTCTATAGCCTGCCTTCTCCACTGTCTGGGCAAACTTCGCACTTTCCGGAGCTGGCATTCCATCCAGAAAAAACCATACGCCTACTTTTCCGATATCCATGAGGACCTCCTTACGCAGAAATCAATTATTCATAACGAACCGCACCATATGCCGCGCATTGTCGGACTGTCAATGTTTAGCCGCCGTCTCCCTCGTCAGGACTCGTCGGTATGTGTTATAGCATCGAGCAGGGAGAGATCCGGTAGGAACAAGAAAGGAGGCGCGTATGAAATTCGGTATCCATTATTCTCTTGGTGTTGGCATGAATCCAACCATCGATGATTATGTTCGGGTGGCCACAAAGGCGGAAGAACTCGGCTATAATTCGGCGTGGCTGGGTGACCATATTGTTATCCCAGAAAAAATTGAATCCACCTATCCATATACACCCGACGGCTCGACCAGCTTTCCGCGTCGTCTGCCCTTTCCAGATACCTTTGTCTTATTGGCAGCGCTTGGCGCCCACACCACAACAATCCTGCTCGGCAGCAGCGTTATCGTCGTCCCCTACCGTAATCCGCTCCCCGTGGCCAAGGCGGTGGCGACCGTCGATATGGCCACTCATGGTCGCTATCTTTTTGGTGTGGGTGTTGGTTGGATGGCGGAAGAATTTGAAGCATTGGGAGAAAAGTTCTCAGAACGGGGCAGCCGCACCAGAGAATATTTACAGATCATGAAAGCCCTCTGGCAGGACAAGGCCGCCAGCTTTGAAGGCAAGTATTTTTCCTTTCCAGACCTGTACGCCATGCCCCTGCCGATTCAAAAGCCCCACCCGCCTATAATCTTTGGCGGCGAGAGTATGCCTGCTCTTAAACGCGTGGCCGATTTAGGCGATGGCTGGCAACCCGGCCCGATTCCGATTGAGACGTTGCGAGAGCGGATGGACCAGCTGAGGGAGCTCATGACTGAACGTGGTCGCGACTTTTCGCAGTTATCGATTTCTATGCTTGGCGATCCAAAAGACCTCCGAGAAAACCCGGGTAAGCTGGCGGAACTGCGCGAACTCGGTGTGCAAGAAATGGTGCTGTTTATGACGGCTCTAGACACGGATAAGACACTGGCGCAGTTGGAAGAAACAGCTAGCGCACTTATGACGTGAAAACAGGAAAATTGTTTAGAACCACTAACAAAACTCCATCTTATCCTGTCGGCCTGGATACCTGCTTTCGCAGGTATGACAGAAAAGGGCTGGATTCCCGTGGAAACGGGAATCCAGGGGGGAGAGGCTGGGGCGTTGACAAGGGGCTCTAGGTAGTTCTGTTAGGCACTCTTAGTAAGGAGGAGCACTCTCCCATGACCCTGACATTCCGCAAACTGCATCCGCACTTCGTCGCTGAGGTCAGTCCGCTCGATCTTCGCCAGGTATATGATCGCGAGACGCTGGCTCAGATTCGAGCCGGGATGGATGAGTATGCCATCCTTATTTTCCATGATCAATCTTTTAGCGATGATGAACACCTCGCCTTCGCCCAGCGACTGGACGGCCAGTTGCACACAAAAACCGGGATCAGCGCCTTCCAGAAAAACCGCCTCGGCAACGAGGCGTTGGCCGATGTCTCCAACCTCGACGCGAATGGGGAAGTCCAGAAGTCCGACGATCGCCGCCGCATGTACGGACTAGGTAATCGGCTGTGGCACACTGATGCGTCATTCCAAGATCCACCCGGACGCTACTCCATGCTCTTTGCAAGAGTCGTCCCGCCTGTTGCAGCAGATACAGAATACGCTGATATGCGAGCGGCGTATGACGCGCTACCTCTGGAGATGAAAGCCCGGCTTGAGGGGCTGCGCGTCCATCACTCGATTGCGCACTCACGTGAAATACTCGGTTTTGAGTTTTCCAAGGATGAGCAAGACATCTTAAAAGGTGCGGTCCATCTACTCATCCGCACCCTCCCCCACTCGAATCGCGAGTCACTCTATGTTGCGGCGCATGCATCGAAAATCATTGACTGGCCGGTGCCCGAAGGGCGACTGCTGCTGCTCGAATTAATAGAGCATGCCACCCAACCGGAGTTTGTCTACCGTCATTCGTGGCACGTCGGCGACCTCGTTATCTATGACAACCGCGCCACCATGCATCGTGCCCGACCCTTTGAAGACACTAAGCATCGTCGCGAGCTGCGTCGTGTAACGACACTGGATATCCCTTACGATATTGAGCAGCCAGCGGTTGCCAGTGGCACCTAAAGAGCGAATCGGGAGAGGATAAAATGGAACTTGGTCAGGTCGGCGCCTTTGTTTTCATGGATGCAATGTCAGCCCAGGCAAGTATCGCGTTTTGTCGCAGGATCGAGAAGATGGGCTATAAGGTCGTCTGGTCCCCCGAGGCCTGGGGCCGTGAGCCCTTCGCCCACGGCTCCTATTTGCTGGCCAACACCGACCGCCTGATTTACGCAACCGGGATCGCCAACATCTGGGTCCGCGATCCCGTGACCATAGCGGCGTCAGCAAAGACGCTGGCCGAATTTGCGCCAAATCGGTTCATCCTGGGCATAGGTGTCAGTCACCGCTCTTTGGTTGCAGACTGGCGCGGACACAACTACACCAAACCGTTTAGCTATCTGAGCGAATATATTGCAAAGATGAAAGATGCGCTGTACAAAGCTGTCGCGCCTGAAATAGAGCCACCCTTGGTTCTCGCAGCGTTGCATCCAAAATCGCTCGGTCTCGCCGCTCGCGAAACACACGGTACGCATACCTATCTGTGCTTGCCGGATCATACGAAAAGCGCGCGGGCGCTCATGGGGCCAGAGGCCTGGGTATGCCCTAGCCTGATTGTGATCCTAGAGCGGGACGCGGCCAAAGCCCGCGCCCGCGCCCGCGAACACTTGAGCTTTTATGCCTCCCAGGAGAACTACCAACGGATTCTCCGGGCGCAAGGATTTGCAGATACAGATTTTGAGAACGGGGGCAGTGATCGGCTCATCGACACCATGGTCGCCTGGGGCAGTGAAGAGCAGATCCAAGACAAGATCGACGCCCAGCTGGCAGCCGGCGCCAGCCACGTCTGCCTCATGCCGCTCCGCTGTGACGATAACAGTTTACCCGACGAGCGGGCTCTTGAGGCCTTTGCTCCCCGCTGATGAGCGTACGCCTAGGGTGAGAGTGCGCGCTCGCTTGGTGTAAGAGCGAGTCCTCGTATTCGGCCTCCTTGCAGGCGAGACGAAGCTGTGATTTGACAACCCTATACTCACCAAAAAGGAGATCTACGTATGGCAAACGTTCAGACAGTACTGGGAGACCGTTCAACCGACGATCTGGGATTTACGCTGATCCACGAGCATTTGACGGTCGGCTTTCCTGGCTATGAGTGGGACAATACGGGCTTTGATCGCAAAAAAGAAATCGCTGGAGCCGTCGAAAAACTCAAAGAGATTAAATCACTCGGGGTTACATCCTTTGTTGATCCCTGCCCCATGGAATTGGGCCGCGACCCCGAATTTGCCGCTGAATGTGCGGACAAGTCCGGCCTCAACGTCATAGTAGCCACCGGGCTGTACAACGAAGCGCTTGGCATACCGCCCCACTTTCGGAGCCTCGCCGCAGACGATATCGCCGAGATCTATGTGCGCGAGATCACCGAGGGAATCGGTAAGACCGGCATTAAAGCCGGCCTCATCAAAACCGCCACGGGTGGAATTCCGGGCATGACCGAGACCGCCACGGCTATTGGGAAACACGAGGAAACCTGTCTGCGGGCGGCGGCCCGCGCCCACAAGGCCACTGGTATGCCTATCCTGTGTCACAATGATGAGCTTGGTCCATTTGGCCGAGAGACCTTAGACGTGTTTGAGGAGGAAGGCGTTGATTTTAACCGCGTGTTAATCGGCCATGCCTGTGGTGTGGGGGATATGCGCTATTACTTTGACATATTGGATCGGGGTGCATGGATAGGCTTTGATCGGTTCGGGATCGACATCATTGCCCCGGATAAAATGCGTCTGGCCTCGTTGATAGGCTTACTCGCCGTCGGCTATGACCGGATCATGCTCTCGCACGATGCCGTACACTGCCTGATGGGACGGCCCAGCCCGGCCTGGGACAAATTCATGCAAGCCTGCCCGAATAATAATTACTCCCATATTCTGAAGAATATCATTCCCACCCTCGGCAAAGCCGGCGTGAGCGAAGGGACTATTCATACCATGATGGTCAAAAA
>CAUZQN010000146.1:0-6825 GCA_963581605.1 uncultured Binatia bacterium (SeqCode) | reverse complement strand
CGTTGTGGGGAATTGAAGCTCACGAAGCTGGGTTGCCATGCTGGTTTATTTCTTTTTCTGCTGCTGGGCTTTGAGGATCTTTGCCCACGTGTCACGGAGCGAGACCGTACGGTTGAAGACCGGAGCCCCTGGAGCGGAATCGCCTGTATCTACGCAAAAATAACCTTGCCGCTCAAACTGAAATCGAGCGCCCGGTTCAGCATCGGCCAAGCCCGGCTCTAGCTTGCAGTCAGTCAGCACTTCGAGTGAATTGGGATTCAGATAGTCCGTGAACTCTTTACCCTCTTCAACGTTGTCAGGGTCAGGCTTGGTAAAAAAATGATCGTACAGCCGTACTTCCGCGGTCATGGCCTGCTCGGCTGAAACCCAATGAATAGTGGCTTTCACTTTTCGATCCGCAGCCGGTCCACCGCTGCGCGTCTCTCGATCATAGGTGCAGTGGATTTCTACGATCTCGCCGTTTTCAGCCTTCACGACATCGACACATGTGATGATATAGGCGTACCGCAGACGCACTTCACGGCCTGGGGCCAGGCGGAAGAATTTTCGGGGTGGATCCTCGTGAAAATCTGCGCGCTCAATGTAGACCACACGCGAGAACGGGATTTTACGTGTGCCTGCGCTCGGATCTTCCGGATTATTGACTGCGTCCAACTCTTCAAGCTGGCCTTCGGGGTAGTTGTCTATCACCATACGCAGGGGGCGTAACACCGCCATGACCCGTGGGGAGGTCTGGTTCAGTTCTTCGCGGATGCCGTGTTCGAGCATGGCATAATCGACCGTGCTGTTTCGTTTGGCCAAGCCGATCCGTTCACAGAAGGTCCGGATCGACTGCGAGGTATAGCCTCGGCGCCGAAGACCGGCCAAAGTCGGCATGCGCGGATCATCCCAGCCGCTGACAGATTTGTCGATCACTAAAGTGAGCAGCTTGCGCTTGCTCATGACTGTATACGTCAGATTCAGGCGTGCAAATTCGATTTGCTGGGGATGGCTCGGGACGGGAAGCTCATCCAGCACCCAATTATAGAGCGGGCGGTGATCTTCGAATTCCAGGGTACACAACGAATGCGTTATGCCTTCAATGGCATCCGACAAACAATGCGTAAAGTCATACAGCGGATAGATACACCACTTATCTGCGGTGCGGTGATGCGCGGCTTTGAGAATGCGATACAGGGTTGGATCGCGCATATTGATATTGGGCGAGGCCATGTCGATTTTGGCGCGCAGGACGTGGCTGCCTTCTTCGCATTCACCTGAGCGCATGCGCTCAAACAGGTCCAGATTCTCCTCAACCGAGCGGTTGCGATACGGACTGTCTTTGCCCGGCTCGGTCAGTGTACCGCGATAGTGTCGGGTTTCGTCCGGGCTCAGGCTACAGACATAGGCTTTGCCGTCTTGAATCAGCTGCACGGCATAGGCGTACAGCTGTTCGAAATAATCTGAGGCGTAGGACTCGCGCTCGCCCCAATCAAACCCCAGCCACTTCACGTCGCGCTTAATCGATTCGACGTAATCGACGTTTTCCTTGGTCGGATTGGTGTCGTCGAAGCGCATATTGCACGTCCCGCCGTTTTCCAGCGCCACGCCAAAATTGAGACAGATCGACTTGGCATGGCCGATGTGCAAATGCCCGTTTGGTTCAGGTGGAAAGCGCGTGGCGACTTTGCCGCCGTGTTTATTGGTTTTGAGGTCTTGGGCAATGATCGTACGAATAAAATCCGTTGATTGGGCGGTGTCAGTCGTTGCCATACGTCCGTATCCTTCGTGATTGTCGGCCGGCTGCCTGTTTCTAGAGTAAGAGAACCAACCGCAATCCTTCATCCATTTCTTGTAGCTGTTTTCCTGTAATTCTCCCAATATTTTCTGTGAGAGAGGTCTTATTCACGGCGATGAATTGGGAGACGTTTATCGCTGAATCCCGACTGAGGCCTGTCCCCTTTACCGGAAGGAGAACATTCCCTGGTGCACGTGCCAGGCGAAGATTTGAGGTGATGACCGCCGCAAGAACGGTCCGAATCCGACTCTGGTTAAAATCGTTTGACTGTATAATGACAAGTGGGCGACGATAACCTGGCTCCGAGCCGCTTGGCTCAGGCAGAGAGGCCCACCAAATCTCTCCACGCTGGACTACCCTTCGTCTTGGGATACAGATTGGAGCTGCAGTGCCTGGATCACCGGATCAATTGGCGTGGGCGTGTCCTCTTCCTATATCTTGTTGAGACGTTCTGTTATTCCGTCCCCGCGATGGACTTTGAGATACACAGGAATCGCAGTGGCATACAGCTGACTACGGGATATCCCATTCTGTTTTGCCAGTTGCTCCGCTGCATGGAAAATCGGGTCGGGAATCGAAATAGCCGTTTTCATGGTTATTAGTATAACTCTGGTTATACCCCGGTCAATAATGATACTCCCACCCTACGGGATTCGGACAAAAGAAGGATTTTTTAGGATGTCGTCGGAAGAGCACTTCTCTCTAAAATCAAGTTAATGAGAGGGAGAGAAGAGACCTCCAGCCTCGATAGATCAATTGACTTGCTAGCGTCCTCAATCTCGATCCCAATAACCTGATTTTGATTATCGAAATCGAGAACAAAGCCTGGAGCCACTTCTTCTGACTCGGCGCTGATTGCTTGGATCAGCTCAATATACAGCATGTCTGAATCTGGGTCGTACCGGAAGGTCATTGTACAATGCTCATCTAGGGTTGAAAGCCTCGATCTGGGAAAGCGTTATGAATCGTTTCTCCATCTGGCTCCGTCACAACTCTGAGGTAACAATAAAGTTCTCCAATGAATGCCCAGTAGCGAAAACGTCCGTTCCTCTGTCGCTGTGTTTGCACCGGATTCTCTAGGACATAGGTGATCCATTCCTCTTTTAAGTATGGACGACGGGCCATGACGCTATTACGAAAGTAGGGCGTCGTCTTCATTCATCATCTCTTGATCAGAGTGATAGATCAAGGGTCAGTGAGGAATTGATAAGCGAGTGTCTCGCCCCTTTCAGTTCAAAAACATCCGGTGCCGATAATTTTGAACTGCCTGTATGATTTTTTCTCTAGTTTTCAGGTGTCTCTCTCTACTGTGGGGGATTCAGGCAGACGAAAAATTCGCTGAGCCGTGTCTCGTAAGAGTTTCTGTTTAGATTCCGGTCTGAGCTCAAGCTCAGCGATCTCCTTGGTGGCGCGCTCGGGATCGATGACCGGCCAGTCGGTCCCAAACACGACTTTGTCCTTGCCCCAGGTATTGATGAAGTGGACAAACGGCTCAGGCCAGTGACGCGGGGCATAGGCGTCTGAGCCGATATAGACATTTTCGTGCTTCCAGGCGACGGAGATCATTTCTTCGGTCCACGGATAGCCGATGTGAATGCCAATCAAGACGAGTTCCGGGAAGTCAATGGCGATTTGGTCCAGTGTGATCGGACGACCGACACTCGGCAGAATGCGCTCACGCTGATAACGCAAGCAGTGGCCGACCTGCATCATAATCGGAATGTCCAGCTCGCAACACTTGGCGTACAGAGGGTAGTAGCGGGCCTGATCCGGCGGCAGCCCAAACCAGTGCGGGTACAGATGCGCGCCGACAAAGCCATATTCTTTGACCGCCTGTTCGAGGTCACGCAGGCTTTGCATGCCGCGGGTTGGGTCAACGCCAGCCAAGCCGGAGAAGCGGTCGGGATATTTCTGACACATGTCCGCAACGCGCTCATATGAGATCTCAAACGAACCCTTGATGCGCATATCACCTGCGCGGACGGCGATGAGCAGCGAACGCTGGATGCCGGCCCGATCCATTTTCTCCAAATAGGTTTCTATCGGAACGCCAGGCCGCAATTCCTGGGGAAACCGGACCTGATCCAAGAAATACTCATCTACCCCGGTTTGGCCGTTTTGTACCTCTTGGGGCGTGAAGAGATTACATACAACGTCGATAGCGCCGTCCGTACTCATAAGTGGTTCCTTTTTGCTTGCTCGTTCTCTTTTGTCTTCACGATGACGTGATGTATTCTTTTCGTCAACGGCAGGGATGTGACATCCTAGCTGCATTGGAAAAGGGCAGCCACAGGGGGGTGCCAGTGTGAGTGAAGGAGAAATTTTGTAGACAGATTTTCGGCGTTAGAGAGCCGAAGAAGGTGAGCAGGCGGCGGTTAACGGGCAGTGATTGTCGATTCTGCCGTTATCTCAGCCCCGCCTCTTGCAGCCGAGTCAGATGCGATTCCAAGATCGCCTCGTCTTTGTACAGCGAGCGCTCTCTGGCTACTTGGATTGAGTAATTAGGACTGATTCGCAGGACTTCGGCCACCTCAGCCTGCGCCTCTTGTCTTCGCCCGAGTGTCGTATAGACCGCAGCCAGATAGGCGTGCGGTGCGGGTGTATCAGGATTACGAGCGATGGCGCGCTTGAAGCTGGCAATCGCGGCGTCATACTGGCCCATCAAATACCCGGCGTGCCCGATCGCAAATATATAGTGTGAAGGGTAATGCGGATTGAGTTGCATGGCTTGTTCAACCAAGTGTCTCGTCCGAGCGGGCTGTCCCAGATAATTGAGAATTAAGCCTAATCTGGCATAGGCTGCTGCATCATTTGGATCGAGACTGAGGGCACGTTGGGCGGCCGAGAGGGCACTCTCATGCTCTTTTTTGAACAAATGCACACCCGCCAAAACGCGATGGGCGAGGGGCAAGCTATCGTCCATCGTCTTTGCCTTTTCGGCCAGATCCGCAGCTCGGTCCAAAGCCGCAGGATCTTCACTCCATTGCAGATCCCACTCAATGATATAGGTGGTGCTGAGAGAGGCATAGGCTGCGGCGAAGTGTGGATCTAAGCTGATCGCTTTCTCGTATAATTGGCGAGTCTCAGCCAAGCGCTCGGGAGTGAGGGAAGAGAAGTTGGCATCCGCGCGCAGATAATAATCGTAGGCTTCCAGATTATCGGTGTATTTGCGCTCCAGCCGGGCTTGTTCCCCGCTTGTGAGTTGGACGGCAAGAGCAGAAACAATTTGTTCGGTAACTTCATCCTGCAGGGCGAAGATGTCGTCTAGGTCACGGTCATATCGTTCGGCCCACACGTGGTAGCCTGTAGTGGCGTCAATGAGCTGGGCAGTAACGCGTACGCGCTTGCCGGCTTTGCGCTATCTGCCTTCGAGCAGATAGCGCAAAGCCTAGGTCGCGGCTGACGTCTTTTGGTTTGACGGCTTTGCCTTTGTATTGAAAGACCGAGTTGCGAGAAATCACGAGTAGCCCAGACAGCTTGGACAGCCCAGTGAGCAGGTCTTCGGTGATCCCGTCGCTGAAATACTCCTGCTCGATATCGCCGCTCATATTGAGGAAGGGTAAGACGGCAATCGAGGGTTTGTCTTGAGGCGGAGTTGTTGCCGCCCTCGCGGTAGGAGTCTCAACCGGATGAACCGGCTCAACCGCTACATCGGGAACCACACGGTACACACGTATAGGCTTGGAAATATTTTTAACGATTTTCTCGCCAAGGTATTCGTAGCCGAGCGGAAGCTTATTTTCGACTTGGTCATAGACCGTGCCTGAGATGCAGATGCCACCGCCCTGGGCAAGACCTTCGAGTCGGGCTGCAATATTGACCCCATCGCCGTATAAACGTTCTCCCTCGACCACCACATCGCCGACATTGATGCCGATCCTGAAAGCCATCTGACGATGGGCCGCCAGCTCGGCATTCTGTGTTTGCAGCTTCTGCTGAATCGCGACCGCGCACTGCACGCCGTCCAGGGCGCTCGCAAATTCAGCCAGAAGATTATCCCCTGGGGAATCGATGACCTTGCCACGATACTGTTGGATAAGGGTCGTCATGAGCGTGCGGTAGGCAGTCACGGTGCGGATTGTGGCGATCTCATCGTCACCCATCAAACGACTATAACCCTGGACATCAGCGCTCAGCAGCGCGACGAGCTTGCGGGTGATGTTGTGTGGTTCCATAGGGTACCAAAGGGGAGGCTCTGTATGAAATAACATTGTTTGCCTCACAGCTAGCCTAGCAGCGTTGAAGGGTGGAAAAAACTCCGGTATTGAGAGAAAAGACCCGGTTTTGATAGTAGCGAAGATATAGCGAAAACGAAGTACTGTCAAGCATAAAAACAGCATTATGTCTACCAATAAAAAGTCCTTTAATTATCATATCTTATAGCCCAATAGAGACGGTGTAATTATCGCTAAAAACAAGCTGTATTGAAGTGTGAGAAAAGCGGTTTATAACTGTCCGTTTTGCTTAAGGAAACGCCTTAGTCTGATTTGTTGACACGATTTTAAACTGGAATATTGTAGCGTCGAGAACCGGCCGTGTTGCCAGTAAAAGGCAATGAGAAATTCGTGCAGGTGGTTGAGGTGCTGGCCTGTTGATGATCAAAGGCATGCTACGGTCATAGCTAAGAAATCTTTATCGACATGATGCCTGCGCTACTCACGGTTCTCCTCTTTCTTTTTCTTGACGGGGTGTGTCGAGTCTTATGGAGTCCAACGGTCTCGCCTACCTCTTTCGGATATCTTGAAGCGCTGTTGTTTAGCTGCACCCTGTGGGGGACGTTCGCCTTCGTCCGAAGCATGCTGCCGCGGGCGGGGCAATGGCTCATAGCTGCTGGTGTGGCATGTCTTATCCCTGTCGCTGTCCTTGCCAATTTCGTGCTCTATCGAGAAGTTGGCGAATACTTCACATTTTCCTGGCTGACGCCCATTACTGATGAACTCAGTCTGGGTATCGACTACTTCGTCGGATGGGCGAGTTGGTCGCTCGTGCTGAACCTTTGTGCTTCTTGTGCTGGGGAGTTTCGGCGTGTGGAGACCACGGACAGGGGC
>CAUZQN010000145.1:0-6841 GCA_963581605.1 uncultured Binatia bacterium (SeqCode) | reverse complement strand
TGACGATAACGGTAATAGTGTAACAGTCATAGGGCTGCACAAAGTCCATATCCTGTGGTGTAGTTCCAGACATCTGAAAGGCCGCTTCTGCAGCAGGTTTGACTAACGACGTTGTTAGGCTGCGCGCGTGGGTAATGCTCGAATGTCCGCCAGCTTCACCAGCACCAAGCAATACAACCGGTTTGTTTGGACTATCTTTCGCCTGTTCCGTGCTGGTAACAATGAATGCCCCACCGCCTGTACATGGACTGACAATCTCAAGCAGGTGTAAGGGATCGACAATCATGCGAGAATTCAATACATCATCGATCTCTATTTCTTTGCTTCCAAACAGTGCGCTTGGATTTTTGCACGCACTCTTACGCTGATCCACCGCAACCTTGGCCATTTGTTCGGCAGTGGTTCCAAACTCGTGCTTATGGCGTTGGGCGATCAGCGCATAACCAGGATTAGCCGCGATTAATCCATACGGAGCATCGAATTCAGCCTCAATACTTGGGAACGGTGGCATTTGGCGAGCCCGCGCTCTCCGGTCACCGAGCACACACAGCACCGTATTACACATGCCGGCTTCAATGGCTGCAGCGGCACGCCAGACCATACCCGCAGCAGAGGCTCCGCCGAGTTCTACCAGGTCAAAATACTTGGGTTGGATTTGCAGATAGTCGACAACAACCGATGGAAACAGCACGCTATAATCACTCAGCGCCCAGCCGGTGAGCAGTCCGTCAATATCGCCCTTTTCCAGACCGGCATCGACAATCGCCTCACGGGCCATATTGGCGATAATACCCAGCGGTGTCATATCGCCCGCCCCTTTTTGTGGTGCCATTTCGGCAAACCCAGAGATGGCGGCTTTTCCTTTAATGGTCATACTTCCCCTCCTATGGACGACAAACGCCCATTCTTATAGCGCAGTCGACAGATGGGGGAAAGGAAAGGGTAGAATATACGGGGCGCCTTACGCCTGGATTAGGTCCGCCTACTGTTTTGTGTGGACCGTCATGAGCCTATCGTATCTGGTATTCTTCAACCTTGAGAATCGTATACTTATGTGCGAGGCTTCAGGAGTGACTGGAGCCGAGTTTATTCGCCGGATTCGGAGAGCTGCTCGAATGCACAGCGAGGAAGTCCATTTTGAAACGCGGCCAGGAAAAGGGAGTCACAGCCGACTTTATTACGCCGGTCGCTTCACAACCGTGAAAGATCGTAAGAAAGAGATTGGACCCGGCTTGCTCCGGAAAATGCTCGCCGACCTCGGTTTAAAAAGAGATGATATTATTGAGGAGTAATGAACGATGAGTGCCTTCAGTTATCCTGCCAGTGTCAAAATCGACTCAGCCGGATTTTATCTGGTGACCTTTCCCGATGTCCCGGAGGCTGGAACTGATGCAGAAACCCGGGACGAAGCGTTAGGGGAAGCAGTCGATTCTTTGATCGCGGCGCTGGGCGGATATCTTCACGCGCGCAGGGCAATTCCTCAACCGTCAAAGGCAAAACGAGGGCAGATCATTATTGCTTTACCGACCCTAGTTTCTGCAAAGCTCGCGCTCTACGCAGCCATGCGTGAGGCTGCGGTGAGCAATGTTGAACTGGGTAGGCGACTCGACATCAGTGAAGGTGCAGTTCGGCGATTACTCGACCTTGACCATCGTTCCCATATCGGACAAGTGGAAGCAGGCCTTCAAGCCCTAGGCCGTCGCCTTATGGTCGAAGTCCAAGCGGCTGCGTAGCCACAAAGAGGCGTCATTAGTGGTGATACCGAGCTTGCAAGAAATCGAGCCGATCTGCGCTTACCAGATAGACGAGGCGATGTTCTTGAGTCAGACGGCGAGACCACGTACCAGAGGCCAGGTATTTGAGAGGTTCTGGCTTTCCGATTCCAGAGAAAGGGTCACGAAAGATTGCTTCAACAAGGTCGAGGGTTCGTAGGGCGACTCGTCGATCAGTTTCAACCCAATAACGGAGGTCTTCGCGGAACTCAGGGTGGAATACAGCGTAGACGTTCTCCTTCTCTCGAAGGAGAACGTCTACGCTTTTTTGCCAAGTCCGACCTCTTCCCGGAATTCGTCTATCCCTTGGGGTCGCTCAGTGCGAGCCCTCGCCCGGTCCAGCGCCCGGAGTAAGCGCTCAGCATTCTTTGGAGATCGAAGAAGATGGGCCGTCTCAGCGAGACTCGCGAGCTCCTCCGCAGAAATGAGGGCAACATCTTCGCCCCCCCCGCCGACTAATAGCGACAACTTCTTGATTCTTCGTGACCTCGTCGCAGAGCCGGGCGAAATTTGCCCGGGCATTTGTGTATGTCGTATGGATCGCCATAAGCTGACTCAGCGGATCTTTCCCGTACAGGAGTCCTGCACATAACAGATTGCTTCTCATCAAGCTACAAAGAGTCCGATCCTTACGATACTGGTCAGGGTCTGGAAAAACGTTAGGCATCCAGTGCTGGGCAGTACACAGGCATGTGAACGTCTACCCTTTGTGGTAAAACTCGACGTAAAAACGGACAGAGGAACAGGCTGGACGGAATGGGCAACCTCAGGAATAACGATACCGGCATGAGCGGAATCTAAGACAAACGTTTTTCCTAATGGCTGTGCGATAGAGTAGCTGAGTCCGCCCTCCAAGAGGTGAATCTTGGCCCATACCCCAGCTTTAGTTGAATGGGACAAGGTGAGCGCTGTGGGAACTGAGTCCGCATCGAACACGGCTGTTTTCTTGTAGGGGATAAGATTCTGGGGCAACTCCAGCTCTTCGCAGCGTACACAGTTGAGCATCACTCCGAGTTTTGATTTTCGGCCTTCTTCACTCGTCGTCCATGCACGATTTTCAAACGGCGGATTATGCCGCACATGCTGCCCGTGACCACAATCCATGTCGGCGACACAGTCGTTTTCCGGATCAAGGTGGAAAGCCACGATTTGACGCTTCATTCGCTCGCCCAGATCTTGCCCGGATTCAAAATACCCTGGGGGTCAAAGAGCTGCTTCACACCCTTCATCAATTCCAGCGCAGGACCATGTTCTTGTGCGACATATTTCTGGCTGCCCAGGCCGATACCGTGTTCGCCGGAGGCCGTACCGCCTATGGAAAGGACAAAGGCAACCATCTCATCTTTTGCTTGATTGGCGGTTGCCCAGCGTTGTGTATCAGCAGGGTCTTCTCGCAACAATGCATGCAGAATTCCGAGACCCGCATGTCCAAAGGTGTGTAGGACAACGCCGTGTCGTTCCGCAATGGCGTAACTTTCCTGGATGACGTCGGGCAGGCGGGAGATGGGGAAGCCCATGTCGGTCCGGATTGTTCTGGCCTGCGGATTGAGCGCCTGAATCGCACGAGTTGTGAAGTGGCGTATGTCCCAGGGATTGCGCTCATCGGGCAAGATTATCAGCCTTCCTTGATGTTCTTCACACAGCGTTTGGGCGGTCTGAAAAACCTCGTCCACACAACTCTTAGCGCCATGCACCTCAATAAATAAAGACGGTTGCTCTTCTAAACCAAAGTCCTGAAAACGATTGAGGGCTGCTATGCAGCGCCGATCGAGAAACTCCACAGCGGCAAGATCGACACCATAACGCATCATGGTCGCGATAGCTGTCACCGCAGCCTTTTCGGACGGAAATGTGAAGGCGCCTTGTCTGCGTCCGTGCGGGAGGCCGACTAGGGACAGGGTGAGTTCGGTCGCGATGGCCAGGGTGCCCTCGGACCCGACTACCAGCCCTAGCAGATGATAGCCGGAGGACGTTTTTCGACTGCGCGTACCAAGCTGCAGGACTTCGCCTGTACCAGTCACGACCGTAGCGGCCTTGACGTGATCGCGCGTCCCACCGTATTTGACCGAATAAATGCCACTCGCATTATTCGCCACCATGCCGCCTATCGTGGCAACGTCGGAACTACCGCCGGGCGACGGCGGGAAAAACAAGCCGTGAGATTTCAGGTGTTCGTTCAAGTCATTGTACACTCTGCCCGGCTGGACGGTAACCTGGAGATCCTCGACATGCACGCTCAGGATGCGATCCATCCGAGACAGATCCAGCACGATTCCACCTCGCACGGGAATAGGATTGCCTTCCAAGCTGGATCCCGCCCCACGCGCGGTAAGCGCAATATTTTTTTCATAGGCGCAGCGAACGACCCGGCTGACTTCTTCTGTCGTCAGCGGCCAGACTACAATATCAGGCAAAGAAGGTGGACAGGCTGATTCATCGTGTGCGGCAAGCTCGAGGTCGGCCGATTGGGTTGATACCCGATCAGGAGAAAGAAGCACCGTCAGATCATCGGGAAGGGCCATATCATTCTCCCTGCCAGTGCAATCAGTCCAATCAGCGCAAGATGAGGGCTACCCTCCAGCTACGGAGATCGGCCCGTCCTGCCGCCGCTTTGGCCGTTGATTCTGCGCCAAAATATTCTTCCGGAGGCGAATCGACACAGGAGTAACTTCGACCAGTTCACCATCCGCAATCCATTCCAGGGCGTCTTCTAAGCCCATTTCTTTGTACGGAACAAGACGAACGGCCTCATCTCGACCAGCCGCTCGGACGTTGGTCAGTTTCTTCTCCCGGCACACATTCACATCCAAATCGTTGCCACGGGAGTTCTCTCCGACGACCATGCCCTCGTATACACGTATTCCAGCCGGAATGAAAAATACCCCGCGCTCCTGCAAATGAAAGAGCGAGTACGGAGTTGCCGGGCCTTCACGGTCGGCCACCAGAGCCCCGTTGATCCGGCTCGGGATTGCGCCTTGCCATGGAGCATAGCCGTTGAATAGCGCATTCATAATCCCAGTGCCACGCGTATCAGTCAGAAAGTGCGAGCGAAAACCTATCAGTCCGCGCGAAGGGACGGAAAATTCCAGTCGTACTCGACCCGACTCCGGCGGGTCCATTTTCGTCATCACGCCTCGGCGCCGGGCCAGGAGCTGAGACACAACGCCAACGTAGCCTTCTTGGACATCGACCAGCAGCAGTTCCATCGGCTCCTGCATCTGACCGTCAATTTCTTTGGCAATAACCGTCGGCTTGGAAACCTGCAGCTCATACCCTTCTCGCCGCATGATTTCAATCAGGATGGCTAATTGCAACTCACCCCGACCCATGACCCGAAAGGTATCCGACGAGTCCGTTTCCTCCACACGCAGGCTGACGTTCTTATGTACTTCGGCCAGCAATCGCTCGCGGATTTTACGTGACGTGACATAGCGCCCTTCTCGTCCCGCCCAGGGTGCGGTGTTGACCCCAAAGATCATGGCAATGGTGGGCTCATCAATCTGCATCGTGGGAAGTGGAGTCGGATTTTCACTATCCGAGATCGTCTCTCCAATTTGAATCTCTTCAATGCCGGCCACGGCGACAATATCTCCCGCTTGGGCGGCATCGATCTCGTGTCGTTTAAGCCCTTGCCAGCTGTACAGCTGCACAATTTTGCAGGGTACTAGTGAGCCGTCGTCGCGACACAGCGTATAGGATTCCGCGGCCTGGAGTTCGCCCTGGATAATCCGACCGATGGCGATACGCCCAACGTAGGCATTATAGTCAAGATTATTGACGTGGAACTGGACCGGACCATCCATAACGTAGGACGGACCGGGTAGGGCCGAGAGGATGAGGTCAAAGAGCGGATGCAAGTCCGCAGACTCCTCATCCAGGCTGCGTTTGGCAATGCCCGCACGGGCATTGGTATACACCACGGGAAATTCAAGCTGCTCATCTGATGCATCGAGGTCAATAAATAGGTCGTAAATCTCATTCAGGACTTCGCCGATACGGGCGTCCTGCCGGTCGATCTTATTAATACACACGATCGACGGCAGCCCTGCTTCGAGCGCCTTTTTGAGCACGAAGCGCGTTTGCGGCAGCGGGCCCTCTGAGGCATCCACCAACAGCATCACCCCATCGACCATGGTCAAGGAGCGTTCCACTTCTCCACCAAAGTCAGCATGGCCGGGGGTATCCACAAAATTAATCTTCACCCCACCGTACGAGAGTGCAGCGTTCTTGGCTAAAATCGTGATGCCTCGTTCCCGCTCGAGAGCGGACGAATCCATCACGCGATCAATGATCTTTTCGTGGTCTTGAAAAGTCCCGCTTTGTTTGAGAAGCGCATCAATTAACGTTGTTTTACCGTGATCAACATGCGCGATGATAGCAACGTTTCGAATATCATCACGCCGGGGCGTACCGTTCTGCAAAATCTCTTCCTCCCTATACCATGTATTTTACCATACCGCCGTCGATGTCGTAGGCGGATCCGGTGATAAAACTCGCCTGCTCTGAGGCCAGGAAAGTCACTAAGCTGGCGATTTCTTCAGGGCGACCAAAACGACCGAGTGGGATATTGGCCTGGGCAAACCCCTCGATCATGCCGTCTGGGTCTTCCGGATTAATCATCTTTGCCGCGTTCTCCCACAACGGAGTCCGAACCGGACCAGGGCATACAGCATTGACCAGGACGTTGTCCTTAGCCAATTCATCGGCCAGTGTCTTGGTAAGACTGATCACTGCCGCCTTGGTGGCATTATAATCAATCATGCCACCACCGGGCTGCTTGCCAAAGATCGAAGAGATATTGATGATCCGTCCCCAGTGCTGCTGCCGCATTTGCGGCAGAGCCAGCCGCGAGCAGCGCACCACGCTAAAGAGGTTCACATCAATATTCTCTTGCCACGCCTCATCCGGCAGGTCGAGCAACTGGCTCAGATGCGTCCCGCCAGCATTATTCACCAGTATATCGATCCGCCCATACCGCTCTAGGGTTTGGGCAAAGAGTTTTTCGATGTCCGCCAGTTGCGTCATATCCGCCAGTTGCGTCATATCCGCCAGTTGCGTCATATCCGCCA